>JANOZG010000507.1:0-3813 GCA_031429275.1 Planctomycetota bacterium | reverse complement strand
GGACTTAAGCAATCCATGCGGTGTCAGGACCGTTTTGTGGCTTTTTGTGCTCTTTGTGGCTAGAAAACACGTCGTACGCAATCGTAGTTTTGCTAGCCACGAAAAACACGAAGAGACACGAAAAAAAATCGCAGCACCATGATCGCAAGTTCGGACATTGGCGATTCAGGCTGAGCCTATACTCCAACAAACGGCCATGGATCAGCACAAAACTCCCGCAAGGATTGTATGGGCCTTTTGCTATTTGTCGCACAGTGCAGGCTGAGCCTGTACTGCAACAAACGGCCATGGATCAGAACAAAACTCACCCAAGTATTGTATGGCCTTTTTGCTAATACTTCAGAGCGTTTTGGGCAGAAAAATTTAGGGCAAAAAGATGGTAGGAATTTTTCTACCCAACATTTTTCTTCCCCAAAAGTCGTTACTTCTGAAACACTGGGTTCACTGTGCCGAATTGCGGATTCCTGTGCCTGGCCTTCGAGCGGGCCGTTGTTCTCGAACGTCCCTGCCGGGATGAGTTGCATTGGCGAAAATTCAAGACCGACAGTCCATGCCTACTACAGCCTGGCCTGTAGGGCACCGCTTAAAAACACCTATCGAAGCCAAGGGGCTTCTTAAATCCCACCAATGAAGCGGGCCATTATTTTACAATGGCGGTACTGGCGGAGGAGCAGGAGGGCCGAACGCGGATGCCAATTGAGGCACTTGACCTGCCGCAACCCAACCGGCCATGCCAGTGGTCCAGACAAGCGTTGATTTCGTGATCTGGCCGGATGCAATGCCACTTGCAACTTGCTCCTGACCAAACGGTCCCTGCGACTGGCCATTCACTGCCACATGCCATGCGGACGGCAATACAGGTGGAGCAGCAGGAGCCTGACCGGGGGCTGCAAACATTCCAGGCTGCATCATGCGGCCAGCCATTGCCATTCCAAGTCCAAGTCCCATGCCTTCAGCGGCCCCACCGCCACCAGGATTGTCTGCAGCAGCCGTCATCGCCTGCCCCATTTGGTATTGCTGGAACTTCCCAAGATCACCGACAACCCCGATGCTCGTTCGAGTATCGAGTGCCTTCTCAACCGCTTCCGGCAAGGAGATATTCACAATCGCCAGTTGTGGAATTTCCAAACCATACTCGTCGTCGATTTTGTCCTGCACGGTCTTGCGCAGTGTTTCACCGAACTCGCGATACTTGGCTGCCAGATCCAAAGCAGCGATGTTTGAGGTTCCCAGGATTTCAGCAATACAACTGACGATGATCGATCGCAGCAGTTCTGTGACCGCATCCGCACCAATTTCCTGACTGGTACCAACCAGTTCCGTCAGCAAGGCCTTTGCATCGGCCGCTTTGACAGAGTAAGTACCAAACGCTCGAATTCGGATCGGTCCAAATTCCGGATCACGCATCATGATGGGATTTGGCGTGCCCCACTTCAGGTCTGTAATCTGTTTTGTACTGACGAAGTAAACTTCGGAACGAAACGGACTGTTGAAACCGTATTTCCAACCGGCGATCGTACTCAGGATCGGCAGGTTATCCGTCTTCAGCTCGTAATTACCGGGTTCAAAAACGTCTGCGATCTGACCGCGATGGACAAAGATTGCCACCTGCCCTGGACGCACGATCAACTGTGCACCGTTCTTGATTTCGTTCTGATAACGAGGGAATCGCCAGACCAGAGTATGCCGAGAATCATCGACCCATTCGATGATGTCGAGCAATTCGCTGCGAAGTTTGTCAAACAACCCCATCAGATGTCCTCCTTTAAAATTCACCGTTTCAATTGAGACTCGATCGTGACTACTTTAATTCTTTGATGCGAATGTCTTTAAACTCTGTCCACATCGGCTTACCGGCGTGAAGCTGCAATGCCAGGACACCTTCGGTCAAAGCCAGTTTTGGTTCATTGTCGGTGAAATCCAGAATCAACCGACCGTTCATATAGTGCTGAATGTGGTTTCCTTTGCCGATGATCACGACATCGTTCCAGTCGTCCAGCTTGAAAAGCGACTTCCAGCCATCCTGATCGATCAGCGATTCAATCACTTTCTTGCCGTCGGTCTCCCACGACGCTTTTTCGCCAGCCAGACAGATCCGACCGCGTTTTCCGCCTTCGTCATAGATAAAGCCTGAAACATTTGGCAGTGTCATTTCATTTCGCAGCTCGTGCTGATATCCGCGAACAACCCATTTGTTGCGAACTTTGTCATCGGAGATGTGCTTTGAACGATATTGAATCCCGGAGTTGTTCGTTGCACTGCAGCGGAACGACAACCGGAGTTCAAAATCTTTTGTGACGCCATCTTTCCAGATGATGAACGTATTTCCCTGAGCGGCATGCTCTGCTGTTGTTTCACCACGAATGACGCCGTCTTTGACTGACCAGAGCTGTGGATCACCGTCCCAGCCGGTCAAATCCGTGCCGTTAAAGATTTTAACGAAGTCCCCGGCTTCTTCCGGAGCCTTCACAAAATCTTTCGCCACGGCCAGTTGTGACAACGAACAAATCAGTGTCATTAAGACAAAACGCATCATGGGAAACTCTCTTGAGTTGAATCGGGCTTGTTTTATGCCAGCATTTCAGGAAACGCGCGTGCAATTATGGCACCTTTGGTCCAGATTCACAGAGATCAGAGTCTGGTTTTCGTTGAAGTCTGCACGATTTTTTGTAGATGCTACTATCTGCCTGGAAAGTAGGTTCGCAATGCAGCGGACGCTCGGACATTTCAGGAGTCTCAATCACCCAGACTGGGCCGACGGCGCGATTGCTTTTTATCCGATCGCACGTGCTTGTCCTGCAATCGACGCTGTTTCGCTCCGCGAGATGGAGCCGTTGGCTTTCGCTTGGTTGGGGCGACGGCAACGCTTAACAACAACTCCGCGAGTTTGTTCAGACAGTCCTGAGTATTTCGTCCCTGATCACGGAATCGCTGGCTGGTGATCTGCAGCAATCCTTCTTTTGTAATTCTGCGACGATAGCGAAGCAGAAATCGTTCTCGGACGTCCTGCGGAATAGACGGAGACTGTGTGGCGTCCCATGTCATTAAAGCCTTTGAACAGACTTTATTGACGTTTTGTCCGCCCGGACCTCCACTGCGTGAAAACGAGAATGTGAATTCTGAATCCGGGATCTGAATGCGTGAATTCACTTCCAGCATCTGACTATGCCTCACCAAAAATCACGCAGGCATTATGTCCGCCGAAACCAAAACTGTTTTTCATCGTTCTGCGAATTCGCATGCTGCGAGGTTTGTCAGGCACGTAATCGAGATCACATTCTTCGTCGGCTTCTTCCAGATTGATCGTTGGTGGTGCGATTTGACGCTGCATGGCAGTGATACAGAATGCCGATTCGACTCCACCTGATGCCCCAAGCAAATGTCCAAGCTGACTCTTCGTGCTGGAAACGGCGAGTGCATCAGCGTGGCTGCCAAAAACGGTGCGAATGGCGTTTGTTTCAGCGACGTCCCCAAGCGGCGTGCTGGTGCCATGAGCGTTGATGTAATCCATTTCGTCTGGTCGCAACCCAGCATCCCGTAACGCCGCATTCATCGCATACGCAGCGCCAGAACCTTTGGGATCGGGAGCTGTCAAATGAGTCGCATCGGCCGATTGACCGTAACCAAGGACCTCACCCAGGATCGTGGCACCGCGTTTGAGAGCGAAATCTCGTTCTTCGAGCACAAGAATCCCTGCGCCTTCCCCCAGAACGATACCCGATTGCTGAGCATCAAACGGCCGGCAAGCAGTTTCCGGGTGTTCGGTCTTGCGTGAAAGCGGGTAAAACATCTCCAAACGGGTCATGCTCAAGG
>JANOZG010000506.1:0-3564 GCA_031429275.1 Planctomycetota bacterium | reverse complement strand
TCAGGCTGAGCCTATACTCCAACAAACGGCCATGGATCAGAACAAAACTCGCGCGAGTATTGTATGGCCTTTTTGCTATTTGTCGCACAGCCCAGGCTGTGCCGAACGCCGGACGTGATCATTGTGGACTTTGACCAGGCGGCAGGCAGCCCGAAGACATCAAGCCAGACTTCCGACAGATGACACCTATGGATACGAACATCCGGCTGTGGCGGAACGTGGGGAACCAGAGAACTCAACGACCGCCAGATATTCGTTTCCGCAAGATCAACGATTGATGGATCGCGTAACAGGAGATCGGTTCGAAACTGCTGAAAGTCGTAAAAATTCATGCAACGACCTGTTCCAGCGACAACTCGCTGCCCCGATCTTCAAGCGACACAAAACAATTGCCATTAGCCATGATGTTCCAGCTTCGCGCGATGCCGTTAGCGCGTTCCCAAAATAGACTGGGTTCCGTGTAGGCCGCCATCCGCATCGACCGACCGTTCCATATTCCTGTAAAAACAGGTGCCCCCCAGGGAAGACGGCTGCTTTCTGTAAAGCCGTGTCGTTCTGCGAAATTCATCACCAGCGACAGCGGGACACGATGACGGCGACTCCAGATGTTTGCAGGGAACGCATGAAATACGGATTCCGTACTTGTCGAAACATAGAGTTCCTTGAAACAGACTTCGTTAACATTCAGTGATGCGGCCCATGTCAGATAGTCGGCGATCATCTGTGAGGATGCGATTCCGTTCGATTGCAGAACACAGATAAAGCGCAATCGCATTTCTCCGAGAGCGTGACAGCGTGTCGTAGGTATCGACAAGAAACACGCAGTTGTTCGGCATCGCTTCGGCGTAAGCAATGAACGCTTCCAGTTCCGTTTGGAACGACATCACCCAACTGTGAGCGTGAGTTCCTTTCACTGGAATGCCAAACCTCTTTCCTGCCAGGACATTCGATGTCGCCGCACAACCGCCAATGTATGCCGCTCGACTGGCCGCCAGAGCACCGTCAATTCCCTTGCCCCGCCCCTCAGCCCGTTTTCAACCTCGAAGTCCACCACGAACACGTCTGATTCGTGGGCGAAGACGGGGTGTTAGTGCATTATGCCTAAGACGTTTTCGACGCGGCCGCCAGAAGTGCGTATCTCAACCAGAAGTTCGGTCGGACTGGTTTGAAGAGCTCGTTAATAGTTTTTTTTGAATTGAGTGACCCTTTATCTGAGCACGACTCTAATCGACTGGCGGACTACGATTCAGATCATGATTAGGATCGCGAAGGGCTTGCTGTTTAGCTTACTCATTCGCACACAAGCGGACGAACTTGCCGCAGACGGTGCACGACAGCTGCAAACGATTCCGCTGGAGGACATTCGATTGAGATCAAGTCCTCCGTCACAGGATGCAGAAACTTCAATTGCACTGCCGCCAGCATCAGGCGAGTCACTCCGGCGTGCTGCTGATATTGACGATTGAGTTTCGTGTCGCCGTGTTCGGCGTCACCGATGACCGGATGCGAAATGCCTGCGAAATGTCGCCGAATCTGGTGGTATCGTCCGGTCTTCGGCCGTGCTTCTACCAGTGAGCATCGTGACGTGGAGTGTTTACCTGAAGGGAACGCGGCATCGAAGCGTTCTATTGTGCGGAATAACGTCTCAGCTGCCTGAGGCACAGCACTTGGATGTCCTTCTGGCTTGCCTCGGCCTTTGTCTGAAATCAGCGGACGGTCGATCGCCCCCGAGTCCTCTGTGTGACCGCGAACCAACGCCAGATAAGTTTTGCCAATCTGTCGCTCGGCAAACATGTTTCCAAAGAGAGCCGCCGCTTCGGGATTTTTAGCCAGCAACAGAACGCCCGACGTTGGTCGATCCAGGCGATGCACGGGATAGACGAAATGTCCGATCTGATCACGTACATGCTGCACAACAAATTCCGTGGCCGAACGATCCGCGAGGCTCCGATGCACAAACATACCCGATGGTTTGGCGACCGCGACCAGCAGATCATCTTCGTACAGAATCGGAATTGGCACTCGTTGTTTGTCTGGATCTATTTCGTTCATAATTTCTTCGTAGGCCGGACCAAGCGCAGCGCTGTTCCGGCACTATTCTGCAACATCGACTGTTGCTACTCACACTCCGCACAAGAATTGCCGGAGCCTCGTCGCATTCGCGACTTGATCCGGCCTACGTGGGTTCGCCCCATTCGCGGTTGTTGTCGATCAACGGCGAAGTGCCGCCCCAGTCGATATTGTAGTGGCCCAGTTGAACGAATCTATGAAATGAAGACCAAGGCCAGTCTGCGACACGTTGAACCAAGCCATGCTTGCGTGGATTCCAATGGATGTAGTCTGCACAATGTTCTAGATCGTCTTCGTCGCGGACAGTATGTTCCCAGAATCGTGGTTGCCAGATTCCGCGTTCTCCACGTTGTCGCTGGGATTTGGCGACTTTGGCTTCCGGCAATCCGGTCGCCAGCCATTGGTCACTAAATTCTGATTTTATCTGTTTCATTCGTAATGAATATCGCTTGTCACCGCTCGGCAGTTGCATCACCAGATGCCAATGATCCGGCAGCAACACGGTAGCGACCAAATTAAACGGATGTCGCCCACGGACAGATTCAATAGCATTTCGAAGAAAGGTGCGACCGGCATCGGTCGTCAAAATCGGCCGACGATTGTAAGTCACCACCGTAAAGAAAAACGTTCCACCGGGAACGTACCAACGCCGAAAATCAGACATGATCCACATCGCACAAAGTGGGCGTAAAAGTAGGCCGGACCAAGCGCAGCGCTGTTCCGGCATCGTGGGTCAAATTCCGCAGTTTAAAAAAAGTGTATCACACCAACACGCCGTATCCCACATCGCCGGAGCTGCGTCGCGTTCACGACTTGATCCGGCCTACATGTGCAGCTATCCTGGACGCGACGCAATTGTCCTCTACAATACGCTGGCGTCGTTTATTTTGAACCAAATCCATCCCGCTATTCCGCTGATTGTTCCTGCCATGCTTGAAATTCCTGTTGTCCGTTGGGGTAAGCCTTACGAGTCGCTCGAGAAGGCTGATGTTGTCCACTTCGAAACCGGCGAGGTCATGGCGAAGATGCATCAGGCGAATGCCGGGCTGGTGCAGATGGATTCTCGAAAGTCGAATAAAGCCCGCGAGATTCTGAAACAGTTTTCAATTGCCGACCTCATCAAGAAATGCGAGCAGGCGGCGGATTACTATCTTACGGCGAACCTGCCGATGGGGACTGGCACGCAGACTCCGGAAGAGTTCTGTTCCATTCAGTCGGCGACGACCGGTTTGCCACTGAATATGTGCTCGGCGAACATGTCTAAGAACGCGTTTGTGCTGAAGCACATGGGCGACATGCTCGACTGTCTCACGAGAGGCCTGCCGCTGGATATTCTGTCTCGCGGTTACGGCATGGAATCGCGAAACGTCATGGTCAGCTTCCAGGCGACAACTTCGACGCTGGGCTTGGTGCTGCCATCGAATTCGCCTGGCGTACATACATTATGGTTGCCGGCGATTCCGTTGCAAATTGGACTGGTGTTGAAGCCTGGTT
>JANOZG010000505.1:0-2903 GCA_031429275.1 Planctomycetota bacterium | reverse complement strand
CTGCTGGCTAAGACTGAGCACCTGCTTCAACAGTCGAAACACTGGGTGGCGATAGATCTGATCGCGGCAGAATTGCGGGAAAAGAAGTCAATCAGTGGTCGAACCGCCCGTCATCACTTCGAAAATGCGGTCAAATAAGCAGTCCCTGAGAAACACACGGTGGAACTTCAGCTCGCCGCTGACAGTGGCAGCAATGTGAACTAACATCCTCGCAACTGCCGTGCAGACGTCTGCCTGACAACTGCAATGCGACTACCGGCTCAACTTTGTTCGGATGCTTATATTCATGTTCAATTTGTTTCAGTTGGCGGATGACACAGTATTGTTTTGGGGCCAGACGTTTGGCAATGGCGATATTGCCGTCATTCTGCTTCTCGTCCTTCTGGAGGGCGTATTGTCCATAGACAATGCGCTTGTTCTCGGTCTGCTGGCAAAGCGAGTTCCCAAGCCGCTTCAGAAACGCGCACTCACTTATGGGCTGGTCGGAGCATTTGTTTTTCGGATCATTGCGATCGCGTCCGTCAGTTATTTGCTGAAATGGCGCATCGTCAAGTTGTTCGGCGGTGGTTACCTTGTTTACATCGCCGTAAAGCATCTTTTCTTTGAATCAAAGGAAGAAGCCGAGCAGACAGTTTCGCTGGATGCGGAGGGTGAGCCGCAACTTCGTGATACAGTGACCGGGGCTGCCCTGACGTCCGAACAGGAAATGGAGGAAATCAAGGAACGCGTGCCTGTTCCGATTCCGGAAGAAACAATCCGTGCAGGAAAAAGTTTCTGGATGGCAGTCGCTGTCATTGAATTGACCGACATCGCATTTGCTGTTGATTCCATCCTTGCTGCGATGGCTTTCATTCCCGCATTGCCCAAACACCTGCCCCCTGAATCGCAGAATCCCAAACTTTGGGTTGTTGTTGCTGGCGGCTGCATTGGCTTGATGCTGATGCGAGTTGCGGCGGCATTGTTTATCCGGCTGCTGGAAAAGTTTCCTCGGTTCGAAATGTCCGCCTATCTTTTGGTAATTGTGATTGGCGTCAAGCTGCTCGTGGATTGGGGTGCAAACTCAGAAGAGCATCCCCATCGCGTCGATTTTCACAGTTACACTCGACCTGAATTTTGGGTCTTTTGGATTTCAATGATGGCGGCTCTGGCTCTCGGGTTTATGCCGCCACGAAAATCTAAAGCTGAACCACAATTATGAGTCTGCAACTCAGCAAATCGCAATTAGATCGATTTCGAAGCACCGGTGTCATCGCGGTTATGATCGTTGATGACACCGATCGCGCGGTGAGTCTCGCAAAAGCACTTCTCGACGGCGGTGTCGATATTATGGAGCTGACTTTGCGAACCGCAAAGGCGATGGAATGCCTGTCCGCTATTGTGAAACGCGTTCCGGAAATGCTGGCGGGGGCCGGGACGATCATCTTTCCTCACCAGGTCGATCAAGTCGTTGAAGCTGGTGCAGCTTTTGGTGTGGCCCCCGGCACAAATCCCGTCGTCATTCGCCGAGCGGACGAACTAAACCTGCCGTTCGCTCCAGGCGTGGCAACTCCCACTGACATCGATGTCGCGGTGCAGGCTGGTTGTCGCCTGTTGAAGTTCTTTCCTGCCGAACCAAGCGGTGGCTTAAACATGCTCGCCAGCATTAAAGCCCCGTATGCGCATCTTGGCTTGAAATACATTCCGCTCGGTGGCGTTACGACCGCCAATATGTCGGCATGGCTGACCGATCCCGATGTGCTTGCCGTTGGCGGTTCGTGGCTCGCCAAGAAGGATGCAATTGATTGCGAGCGCTGGACAGAAATCACACAAACGTGTCGTGACGCTCGTGACATTGTTAAGCGAGCTGCAAGATAGTTGAACTTTTGCTGCGTTCGTGGCTTGGCAGGAAGTTGGCTGCCTTTGATTGACAGTCGGAGTCTATGAAAAGGTCTCGGTGATAGAACACTTAAGATTCTAATCACCTCGTCGGTACCATCGACTTCTTTGTCTTCTGGGTCGAAAGACGCGGCGTGGAGATGAGCAAGACTTCGATGCGATGAACGCTCTTATCCTACCCGAGCGACGATCAACACCAGAATTAACGTTCTGAAGCTCGCAGATTATGCTCCCGGCGATGTGTCTCCACTGGAAATGGGCTTGCGCTGCTCAGGAGGTGTCGCTTTCCAGCCCTTAGACTTCTTGCCGTTGTTCAGTTGTATCGGCAAGTTAACGGAATTGTTTGGAGTGATTCGCGGACTGCTGGCGTTGTGTACCGGTATATCAGACTTTAAAGAAGAGACAGTTGCAGATTCCACGGAGGGAGACTCCACAACGCCTTCCAGATTTGGTGCTGTCGCGAGTTGAGTTGATATTGTCTTCGGAGCAATCGCTTCAGTTGCAGACCCAGCATCCGCTAGCACCGCAGCGACCTCGTCAGGCGACGGTATGGGTGGGATCGCAGTTTTTGGAACATCCGGAGTGGTCAAATGGAGCTCATTTGATGACGATTGATTTTCGCCGATCTTCTTGCCCTCATGATCCTTCTCGCCGCGAAGGTCTCCGCCCGATTCGATCTTCAAGTTTGGCTTAGACTCAACCAGCCGCTTCAGCTGAAAGACTCGAATTCTGCTGATTGGATCGTTCGCAGATGCAGCGTTCAATTGAGGCGGCTCTATCGCCCGTGGTGCCACAACAAGCGATTCGGTGCCAGTGCTCGATGGAGGATCGACCGAGATTGTTATGGGTATCTCTAATGAAAAGTCCTGCAGCCCCGGTACAGGTGTTGGTTCAAGCGGCGTTGGCTCAGCTGGCGTTGGCTCAACCGGCGTTGGCTCAGCCGGCGTTGGCTCAACCGGCGTTGGCTCCACCGGCGTTGGCTCAACCGGCGTTGGCTCAACCGGCGTTGGCTCAACCGGCGTTGGCTC
>JANOZG010000504.1:0-3236 GCA_031429275.1 Planctomycetota bacterium | reverse complement strand
GCCTGAATCCACTTCACGCAGCGAAACAGATTTCACATTCTTTCGATACCCCAATTTCAACCCAAATGCCAACTTTGGTGCGGCCGAGGCTGACGCCCAGCCGCTCGCCTTCAATATCTCAGGAAAGAACTGGAACGCAATGAGTACGAATGGCAGGCAGTCACTGCTAGACTGTGAATCTGCAGTGAAATTCATCCGCCGTTGTCCAGCAATTGTGATCTTATGAAAGTCGCCCTGTTCATTCCGTGTTACGTCGATCAGTTTTATCCGCATGTTGGGATGGCGACGGTTTCGGTCCTGGAACACTTCGGGGTTGAAGTTGTATTTCCAACCGACCAGACGTGCTGCGGGCAGCCCATGGCCAACAGCGGTTGCATGGAAGAAGCGAAGCCACTTGCGAAAAAGTTTGTCGATGTATTCGATGGGTACGACTACGTTGTCGCTCCGTCCGGAAGTTGTGTTTCGATGGTTCGCAATCATTATGATCATCTCTGCGACCATCACGATGAACGAGCCGCAACAGTTCGCAAACGCACCGTAGAGCTGAGTGAGTTCCTTACGGGCGTGCTAAATGTCGGTGATATCAAGGGCAAATTTCCGCACCAGGTTGGCCTGCATCAAAGTTGTCACGGTTTGCGAGAATTACGTCTGGGGCCATCATCAGAAGTTATGATGCCGCGAGTGAGTTTCGTCCAGAGTCTGCTGGATCGCTTTGACGGAATTCGCTTTTCGCAGCTGAGTCGCAAAGATGAATGTTGTGGCTTTGGCGGGACTTTTGCCGTGGCGGAAGAGGGTGTGTCGTGCATGATGGGGGACGACAGAATCAACGATCACATCAATGCCGGAACAGAAGTGCTTACCGCCGGAGACATGTCGTGCCTGATGCATCTGGAAGGTATCATTAAGCGTCGAAAGATTCCGATGCGAGTCATGCATTTTGCTGAAATCATGGCCGAAGCCCTGGCGATTTGAGATGTCAAATTTGAAATTTGAGACCAAGAACCAAGAAACAAGAACCATTTGACTCCCATGGCTCATCCAACACTTGCCAATCAATTCGTCGCCAATCGTGACCGTGCTCAATGGCACGACAAAGCGTTGTGGTTCGTGCGCGAGAAACGCGATCGCATGGCGGCGGCTGTGCCGGAATGGGAACAGCTTCGAGAAACGGCTTCTGCGATCAAGTCTCACACGCAATCCCGGCTGGGCGACTATCTGGAACAGTTCGAAGCGAACGCGAAGAAGCTTGGCGTGATCGTACACTGGGCTGTTGATGCGGAAGAGCACAATAAAATCGTGCTCAACATTCTACAGCGTCACAAAGTGCGACGGCTGGTGAAGAGTAAGTCGATGCTCACGGAAGAATGTCATCTCAATCCATACCTTGAAAGGCATGGCATTGAAGTCGTTGATACGGATCTTGGCGAACGCATTGTGCAACTGCGACATGAACACCCAAGTCACATTGTTCTGCCGGCGATCCACATCAAGAAGGAAGAAGTGGGCGAATGCTTTCACGAACATCTTGGCACCGAAAAAGGCGAGTCTGATCCTGCGTATCTGACTGAGGCCGCCCGTCAGCATCTTCGCGAACGTTTCTGCAAAGCTGACGCAGGACTTACGGGAGTAAATTTTGCCATCGCAGAAACCGGCGGTATCGTCATATGTACGAATGAAGGCAACGCAGATCTCGGCGTGTCACTGCCGAAGCTGCATATTGCCTGCATGGGCATCGAAAAGCTGTTGCCTCGTGCCGCAGATCTGGGCGTCTTCCTGCGATTGCTTGCACGGTCTGCGACTGGTCAGCCGATTACAACATATTCGTCACACTTCCACGGACCACGGCCCGGCTGTGAGATGCATATTGTGATGGTGGATAATGGGCGAACAGAGATTCTGAAGTCGCCCGAATTCCGTCGCAGCCTGAATTGCATTCGCTGCGGAGCCTGCATGAATACGTGTCCGGTTTATCGGCGCAGCGGCGGTCATAGTTACGAATCCACGGTACCGGGGCCTATCGGTTCCATTTTGACACCGATTCAAACGCCCGAAAAACACAATACATTGCCGTTTGCCTGCAGTCTGTGTGGATCTTGCACCGACGTTTGTCCCGTGAAGATTGATCTGCATCATCAATTGTTCGCGTTGCGGGAAGTTCTGGATCGCAAAAACCTCATCGGCACATCCAAGAAGCTGTCGATGAAGATTGTGTCTGGAGTGCTGTCGCGAACATGGCTGTTCAATCTGCTTGGAAAAGTTGTCAGGACCTCGCTGCGATGGAGTCCACGATTTCTGATCTACAACCCGCTCAATGTCTGGGGTAAACAGCGTGACCTGCCTGATGCACCAAAGCAGTCGTTCAGGCAGCAGTATGCCGAGCGAAAACCGAAACACTGACGTTGAATGGGGAATACTAAATAGCAAACAGTGAATAGCCGAAAACCCGGCGCCTAACTCTGCCAACGAAAAACTGACTACTGCCAACTGAAAACTCTTCGCCCTATGCCATCATCCCGCGACATTATTCTGGGCAAAATAAAAACCGCCCTGCCCCAGTCGTCACCTTTGCCTGACTTGACGGCGATCACAAATTGGCAGACATTTGCTGACCCTTGTCAGCAATTTGCTGCCGTTCTCAAACTCGTCGGTGGTGAAGCCGTGCGAGTCAAAACACTGGCCGAAGCCGATGCGCATCTTCGGACGCAGGACCATTGGAACAACGGAAAAATCCGTTGCAGCGTCGTGGAAGGCGTGGGCGATTCGACGATCAATTTGACTGTCATTGACGATCCACATCAACTGGAAATCGTAGACTTTGCAGTCCTTCGCGGTCACTTTGCCGTCGCTGAAAACGCCGCAGTCTGGGTGACCGATGATACCGTGAAGCATCGGGTGCTCTACTTCATCCCGCAGTACATCGCAATCGTCGTACCTGCTTCAAAGATGTTCAACAATATGCATGAAGCATACGCGAACGTGACCATCGGGCAGCATGCCTTTGCCGGCTTTATCTCTGGTCCATCAAAGACTGCCGACATTGAACAATCACTGGTCATTGGTGCTCACGGAGCACGGTCACTGATTGTTTATCTTGTCGATGAGCTGTAATGGAATTCGTGCAATCGCAGTATTGCGGGCGACGGAAAACACAGACGATTACCCCGTGGCCGAGAGGCCAGTGCGTAGGACGTTGCACACAACCTTGGCCTTTCGGCCACGGGTTAAACGATTCAAAT
>JANOZG010000503.1:0-44854 GCA_031429275.1 Planctomycetota bacterium | reverse complement strand
CCCAAATACTAATGCTTCGCTCCCACCTCACATGAATACCATCCACACTGCAGATCACGAATCGCCCGGAACTGAACAGCTTCATCAAGGAGTCAGTCCGCAATGGCTGGGAATACGGCGAAGGTCTATAGAAGTAAAGAGGCTCACCCTGTCCACATTATTAAGGTCAACGGTCGTCGTCTGCTGTGCCTGCGGTCTCGCTGCGGTTGCTCTTTCGTCGATTCAGGCGGCTCCTCCCACCGACGATCAGAATCGGCCGCAACATGCTGTTCAAAGCGAACGGCTGTTGGGGCAGCGTTTTCTGACGCTCAATACCATTGTTCGCGTGCGCCAGATCGAAGTCACTCGTGACATCGCTCACGGGCCCGATGAGTCGAGCGTCCACACTCCTGCCGAAGCCCGTACTTTTCGTGAAACGATCGAAAAAGCCTGGCCGGGAGCACGGATCACATGGGCCTTCAGTTGGCTTGCTCTGCACGACGAACGACTCCAATACGAAGAACTGCGGGCACTCATTGTTTCGTATCAGAAGAAATTTGGCGATGAAATCACATTCATTCCCGGCGCTTATTTTTCGAACATGTATAGCACTCGTGAGCAGGTCAACCGCGACCTGCATGAAGGCTTGAATCGCGTGTCGGAAATCGTCGGTGAAGGCTATCGTCCGCAAAGCGTAGTCGCCGGATTCCTGTCCGCTGAAAACCTGCGATACCTGGCGGAAGTTGAAGGGATTCACGTTTGCCAGGGAAATATCTGGAGCCAGTATGCTGTTGATAACGGCGATGGTGAAGGTTCAATCTGCTATCCGTATTACCCGTCGCGTGAGCATTTCTGCAAGCCAGCGCAGGAGAAAAGGGACTTCATTGATTGCGTCAACCTCGACGGCTGGACGGTCGATTTTCTCGCCGCCCGCATCCCCGGTCAGAAGACAGTTGACGGCGAGCGTTGGCGCAGCCGGCAGGGAGTTGGCCCGATTGAGACGGTGCTCGACATGGGAACCGAGCGGGGTACGAAGTCCATGCTTGCGACAACAGCCGCGCATTTTGACGATGGCTTCGCCCGGAACGGTTTTGCGTGGGTGACCTGCGGTTGGGAGATGGGGCTTGTGGAAGCGCGGAAGATTTACGGCTATGGTGGACGCAACGGTATGGAGGGCCTTCATCTTTGGCTGGCCGAGACGCGCAAACGCTGGCCGGATGCAAAACTGATCACGCAAGGCGAATTCGGACTCCTCTGGCGCAATGAGTTTCCCAGCAACGATCGTCTCGATTACCAATTTGTCCATCGCGGAGCAGGTATTCGTGCCTCGCAGGAGAACCTTGAGATTCGTTGGTTCATGAATAAAGATTTTCGACTCGCTTTGCTGCGCGACTGGAAACAAAACGGTCCGGAACAAGTCATCGATTTCACTCGCTACGATCTTGCCGCAAGTGAACCATCCGACCCCGCACCCGGCCATCAATCACGCAATTGGAGCCTGATGAACGGCATTAACCAGAAAGGCACACGTCCACAGGATATGCCCGTCGCGATTTCCGAGCTGCCCATTCAGGATCGAGCTCTCATTCGCAAACATTACCCGCAACTGCTGCCATCAACTGTTGAATAGGGTGCAAGACCGAGCCGCTTTGTCAAAGCGGAGCCGTAAGAAGCCACGTGAACTTTCGACAAAGCCTCAATGAGGCCAGTCCGGATTTCAGTTGTTTTCTTCAACCGCTTCAGTAGCTGCCGCTGGAGCGGGTTCGGCGATTCCTGGCATGATCGGGCTGCGTTTGGGATTCTGATGGTAGATCGGAAAATCAACTCCGGATTATTTCAAGCAAACGACTCGACCAGACGTGCTGCTCAAGTAAAGTCGGTCGGTTACCGAGTTTCGGATAGGCAGGTCCAAACCGGGAAAGTCAGCCTTAGCGACTATCTCGCCGGTCTTGCGATCGAGCGTCAGCAGGTGTCCTGAAGAATCGATCACATAAACGGCATTTTCAGAGACACTTACCAGAGTTTCAACGTCATTGTAAACGAACGGCTTTCCGGATGTGGTCTGCCGTGGCAAGCCGGACTTAAGTCCTAAGGCCATCATCTCACCGTCGTCACCGACAATGAATACGTCCTGGCCGATCACGGTAATTGGTTCAGAAACACGCTGCCCCAGTGGATATGTCCACTGCATTCGTCCATTTGTATTGAGCCCAATGCAATACAGTCGATTGTTTGCGGCCGCAGCCAGGAGGTATTCCTGATCGCGGCTGACCAGCGTCAAAGGCGATGTTGGCTGACTCTGCAGCAGAAATTGAAACTTCGATTTGCCTGACTGAACTCCGCCAATATCGACAACGAATACGTTCCCCAAATCAGTAACGAATGCGCAGCGACTCGATCCTGCGACAGGTGCGGTTTTGATAACTTCACCAGTGACGAATCGCCACGCGATTGGCTGTGCGACGCCCGATGGCATTTTCTGAAAGCGTTCCAGATATTGCAGAGTTTTTAAAGAACATGCAGCAACGGAAGTGTCAGAAAGGGGCACCAGAAAGCTGCCCTCTGTGATCACAGGACCGGCGGATGGCTGGCTATTCAGGCGATAGGAAAATAACGACCGGCCCGTAAACTTATCCAATGCGTACAGCTTTGGTCCGGCAACGATCATCACGATTCCGGCGTTTGAAGTTGCCGGCATCGCGACTTCGTCTGTTCGGCCGACCTGAGTCGTCCACATTTCGCGACCGGTTTCTGCATTCATGGCCGTGACCACTCCTGCCGTCGACTGCACAAAGATCACATCTTCGTCGTTGACGATATGAGCGACTTTGTCTCGATCGACATTCAGTACGGCCTGAGCTTCCCAAAGCGTTTGAAGAGCGGGAACAGACTTCGCCTCTGCGGCTGGGGCATCTGCCGCCACAGGTTCATCCGCAGCGATGCAATCAACACCCAGGAGTAGTATTGCGATGAGTGTCAGCGTTGGTTGCAGCATTGTCATTTCTTTCCATCTGCCCGAAATATGCGGGCCATCGCAAATCCGAAAGACTTATCCCGTCGGTTATAGTCGACCAATCGAACAAAATATCCGCATGAGCATTGCCATCACATCGACTATCGTAGCCGTCTATGAAAAGTGAACTCCAGCCAGCAGATGCACGAAAGTACTCGGTTTACAAAATCATTCAGGCTGGATGACAGGTTCGCTACAGACCGAATCCACCCCACCCCGGATTTCACATTTCACTCGGCAAATTCTACAACGCAAGCGCGAATTTCGCGCTATTGAAATCCAAGACCATGACCACCCAGCCGACTTGTATCGATTTTTCCATCTTTGACGGTAAAGACTGTTGGAATCCTCCTCGCCCATTTTGTATTCGCTGCCGGGCAGTATTGCCGGGCATTGCCTTCGATCGCGGCGACACCCGGAATCCTTGCGGCCAGACTGCACGAATGCAAAAACGAAGCGCCCGGGCACGTCAGATCCTGAACGCACAGAAACATGCCGAACTTCTGAGCCGCAGCAGCCATGAGCAGCGATTCGGTCTGGCCCTTGCAAGCTTTCAATGCAATCCCTGAGTAGCCTTGTTCGCGAGCCAACAGCAGTGACTCGTATGAAATCAGCGCCTCATCGATCACCACAGGCTTAATTGCCGCCACTTTGTGCATGTGCGGTGCATTCTCTGCTTCCAGATGGCGACTCGTAGGCTGTTCGATGTATTGAATTCTGTCAAACGCCGCCTTTGAAGACTTCTTGATGCGATTCAGGAATTCGATGACATAGTCAGCTGAGGAACACTTTTCGTTGAAGTCGCACGAATAGAACCAAGCCGTGCAACCCCGCGCGGCCTGCGCTTCGGCCGTGACTTTTTCGATCGCCAGAACGCGATCAATATCCCAGTCAAGATTATCGCCAGCCAGCTTTATCTTGAGGTGTGTCAGCGTGTCGGCGGCGATCCATTCGCCCAGAGTCACCGGCAATTTGTCGTTTGGCCGGTCCTTGACTTCGGCTGCTGTCAACGGATCCAGAGCGCCGATGAGGTGGTACAGGGGTAGTGAAGGAACAGGCTCGCGCAGTGTGTATTTGTCAAGATACTCACCGGCAAACTGTTCATCCAGAAACTCACTCAGATCGACGTTGCAGAATTCCTTCGACAGAGTGTTGAAACTGTTCAGCTTCAATAAGCGACCGTAAGCGTCGTGCATCGCCGCATCAACCGGGCTGGCAGCAACGAGCTGTGCCAGTGGGGGAATCGTTTCGCGTATGCCCATCGCTTCCGGAACGCGATGAGCCTGATGGTCATATTCGGACGAGACATCGAACTCGATCTCCAGCGGATGGCCGTAGTCCGGATACGAATTGAACAGTTCGACAACTTCCTCTGCGAACGCCTTGATCAGCTTTTCAGTCTGATCAGGCTCGAGTGTCGTCGAAGGCCACGCCCAGACATTCCCGACAGGCATGCTGCCGTGACCGATCGCATGTTTGCCGTTTCGCGACTCCACTGTAACGTCCGCGTTGATCAGAAATGTCGAACTGACAACGCGACCTCCGAACTTTAACGGCGTTCGGTATTGAACCGGTTCAAATGAGACCTTGACCTCTTTGACGGTTACGTCAGTGGGTTTCCCCTGACTCATTTCTCAATATCCTCTTGTTAGATTTGCTGCTGGAAGTATCCCGAGATTGGGTACCGGCCTGCCCGAAGTATTACGACGCAAGGCGACTCTGAAAAGCATCAAGGCGGTATTGAGTCGCTTCTCAGCCTTGAATTCTTAGCCGGTCCTCTCTGTAATCCCCTCTGCCGGGACCGTAGTGACCGCATTGAATGTCCTTTTTTCTGTCATGGAAGCCCAATTATGAGCACTCAGGATTCCAGACCTTCCAGTCTGATGCTCGAAGAATGCTACGCCGCCGCAGACGACAGATTTCTGGACGAATGGGTCCAATTCAGTCGTCCGGAGTTTCTGGCGCGCTTTATTGACCGCTGGACCACTGATTCTCGCCCCTGGGCAAGGCTGCAATTGATCCAGTATCTGCAACGGGATCTGAATTTTCCGGGTCACGAAGTTGTCGTCAAGAGGATGTACAAACATTTTCAGACTCGTGGGGATCATGAAATGCTGGCGCATTTCATGGTGGCATTCGACAGATTCGTGCGCCGGGCCCGGGTCGATAGTTCCTGGTGGAATCGAGAAACTCGAGAACTCATCCGTGAAGAAAAGCTGTTTGCAAAGTCAAATAAAACCATTCAGAACGAAACCGGGCGAACAGAGGAATTGGGCACCGGAAAACATAAACGCACAGTCTCACTGCCCGATCGTCTGAATAAGCCACGCAATCGACTGTTCAGCCAGCGTACTCGTTATCATCTGCGCCGCAGGGTCTGGCGTCACTTTCGCTGGCTGAGTTACCGCGATGCAGACGCCTTTCTCTCCGCGATGGCAACGGCGATCGTTCAATACCGCGACGATGATTTTGCGGCAGGAGAAAACATCATCGACAACTGGTCGCTGATGCACGTGTGTTACTTTCACTGTGAGATGCTGAAATTTGGCGCAGCGCATACGAATCTGCGTCCTGGAAATTCACTGGCAGATCTGACCGCGGCTCCGTACCAGCCTGAGCTCTGGCAGCGACCGGATTCATCGAAACATTTGCTCCAGATCGTCACGACTGCCAACAGCGCGCTGGCGCGAGTCTGGGCGATCGAGATCCTGCAAAGGGATCATCGTGATGCAACGTTGAAAATCGAAATGCAAGCGCTGCTGCGATTGTTGGCTCACGCCGATGCGCGAGTTCAGCAGTTCGCGTCGGACGTGTTCGAACAGCATCAGGGCCTCGCGAATCTGACAGTCAAAACGTGGCTGGAGTTGCTTGATCAATGCGATCATGCTTTGTTGCCAATCATCTGCGCGGCCATGAAAAAACATGTTGCTGCGGCCAGACTCGACACGCCGCAGTTGATTCAGCTGGCGTCTGCGCGACCGGTGCCTGTGGCTGAGTTCGGTGTTGAGTTTTTGAAAGTGCGGCATACCGAACGGCCATTAAATGGCGGAGAGATAACATCTTTGAGCCGCGTTCGCTGCGAAGCGATGGCGGGCGAAATCACGACATGGGCACTCTCGATCTTCGGTAGCGAAATTTACCAAACCAACGACGTCGTTGATTTCTTTGATTCCCTGTCCGAATCCATGCGCAACGCGTCGATGATATGGCTGGAATCACCGACGTCTCGCGGCCATAACGATGCCGCACTTTGGGCACGCCTGATCGAAACGCCGTTTGACGATGTGCGTCTGCGAGTCGTCGAATGTCTGCATCGCCGCACAAGTCTCCCCGGCGCTGAAGCGGATGCGATGGCTCCAATCTGGTGCGCAGTGATTCTGGGTGTGCATCGCGGAGGCCGCACGAAACTAAAAGCCATTTCGCAGATGCAGGCCGCGATCCTTCGACAGCCAACTCGCTCCACGGAACTCTTGCCCGTCTTTGCCGTGGCTATTCGCTCGCTGCGACTTCCAGAACGCCGCAGCGCACTGGCTGCGGTGGCTTCGCTTGTTATGTCCCGAGAAGAATTGCGGGCTGATTTTCGAAAATTGATTCCTGAGTTGGACTGGGTCGAATAGCACTTACAATGAATATCCATACAATCCCAGCAAAACGTGAATCCGTCCGTTCGGCTTTCCGGCTGATGAGGCGAACTCTAAAGCAGAGCCGTAACAGCGCATTGGCTACGAAAAACTCTACGGTCCAAGCCGCTTGCGAAGCCGGGCCTGAAGTTCCGTCGCCATTGAACTGAGTTCTTCCATCGACATCGCCAGAAGTTTCTCTCTGCTGTCGGTGGGCTCATTCAGCAACGATTGGCACGTGCGAATTGTGCCGATCAATTCGCCTTGCTCGATCGCCGCGATAGCTTGTCGACGGCCCCGTTCAATGCCGATTGCAATCAGTTCTTTTCCGGCCTTAGTTTCACGCAGGTCGGGGAGTTTGCCGAGTAACATTTTTTCGATCTCCGATATTCCCAGTGTCGTGAAACGCTGAAACAGCCAGTCAATGAAGACGCTGGTCAATTTCACCTTGAGGCGTTCATCTGCGGCGAACACTTCTATCTGAGTATAGTACTGGCTCGCGTTCTCCTGAAGTCGTTTATCGTCTTTTTCGATCAGCGGCTGAAATAAGGCGATCAGTGGATGGTCAGGGCAGGATTTTTCCAGTTCCGTGAGCATCTCGTCCAGATAGTAGGCCGAAACCACTCTTGACCACGGAGCCGTTTGGGGATCCAGTTCTTTCGAACCGAAGATAAGAATCCCCTGAACTTCTCGACCAGAATGTTCTTCCTGAATAACAGCCATCTCGACAACCACACGCCCGTAGATCTGCGGATCGCGGAACATCTGAAACTCGAGCACAAGAATCGCTTCGCCTGTGACCTCCGGAATCAGCACTCCATCGGCGCTTCGCTGAATCGCCTTGATCGTGACCGACTGAAACCGACATGGACCTGGCCACCGACGACCCGTGAGGTCAAACACCCACTGCGGATACGCCTCGAAAATTTCGTACAGATGTTTGTCAGAATTCATCGCAGGATTCTAAAGCCTCGGGTGTCCAAACACCATCCCGCTGATTTCGATGAATTGCACTCGTCTGTGTCTCCCGATTCAAAGCTTGATGCAACTTGAATGACACTTTAGACTGGCCTCGGTGAATTCGAACCGGGCCAGCACATGCAGTCGCGAAACGGAGCGATCGCGGTTGCCTCGGTTGAGTATCTTCCTGAGGCCGCTCCAGTTTACAATCTGGAAATTGCCGGGGAGCATGTTTACGAGATCACAGATCTTGCCCTGCTCGTTCACAATGCGAACTGGGATTGCAGTGAGTTTTTGACGCTGCAGACGAAGGTTCGTGCCAAAGAGGCATTGTCGGCCGCTGATAGGACCCGATACGCCGAACTTCTGGATATTGTGAAAAACCACTTCAGAAAGGAGTTGGGCTCAGCGGTTGATGAGCTCGCGGAGGCAGCACCTGAAGACTTACTCAAGTCGGGGGCGCATCTGCATCACATTCTTGCTAAGCTGGGTCGAGAGATACATCGTGATCGGATCCTCGCTGTGCAGAAGAGACTTTTCCATGACTATGGCATCGATCCGTTCATGAGTGCTGATATCTTCATCTATGCACCCAATCGCGGAGTGCACAGCAATGACGCGATAGAGCACGTGTTGGGCCAACTGGAGAATATCTTTTTTACGAAGGATAAAGCGGGCAATGTGATCTCTGAGTTGAAACCAGATCCAGACGTCGTGAAAAAGCTGCTAAGACGACTCGGTGGGTGGGCTCAGAGCGGGGGATTAAACCAATGACTGTCAAACAAGACCTGCAACGGGCCGTGAAATCTTCTGATCTTGCCCTTATTCGCGAACTATTTGAAGTAAGTGACTTGGAATGCAACGCCTATCAAGGAAGCTTGCTGCATTTTGCATCAGATTGGGGAACGCTTGAATGCGTCAAATGGTTTGTTGACGCTGGTGCGGAGCTAAACCGAAGAGGCGGTGTGTTTGATGCACCGGCAATCACTTATGCCGCCGACAAAGGCAGAGTTGACATCGTCCGCTACCTGTTCGAGTCGGGTTCAATACTTGACACGAGTCATGCTTTGCGGAATCCTTTGCTCAACGCCACCAAAGAAGGTCACTGCGAAGTCGTTAAGTACCTGCTGACGACAGGCATTGATCCACATGCGACGTACCGAAGACCCTCGGGGGCTCTGATCAATGCGTTTACAGAGGCGGAACAGGGAAGCCACAAGGAGATGCTGGAACTGCTGAAGGCTCATGGTTGTCACCGGCCGGTGGAAGGCGTGGACATCCCGCTGTGGGAACCTGAGGAGTTTCGCGGTGGCCGCACTCCGGAAGTCCAATCAGCTCCGCCGATCATTGAATACATGGAACAGCGTTTTGGGCCTGTTGACAAGAATGCGATGCAGGAACTGCTGCCTCTGATGGAGGGTATGTCTGTCGATATTCAGATCATTCCACCCAATGAAATGCACTCCTATCTGGTGCTGTTCACAAATGGGATGAGTACTCTGCCGATGACGGTTCCGGCGGGCCAGGAATCATGGAAGTACGCCGAGCTGGTGATGCACCTGCCACCGGATTGGGTTCATCCAGGCAAAGCCAACGGAGATGCGAAATGGCTCTGGCCTGTGCAATGGCTTCGCAAGATGGCCTATTATCCTCACCTGGAAGAAACCTGGCTGGGACTGCCCGCTGCGATTGTCTCCAGCGACGATCCTCCTGTGCCACTGGGCCCGAATACGAAGCAGACCTGCCTGTTCATGATACCGGACTTCGCCAATCTCGATGAGCCCTTTCAGAAACCCGACGGAAGTCCGGTTCACTTTTTCACGCTCGTGCCGCTCTACACCGAAGAACGCGATTACGAATTAAAGCATGGAATGGTGAGTTTTCTGAAGCAGTTTTCTGAGCAACGTGTGCCAATGACGGTGGTACTGGATCAGCCACGCTTTGTGGCGAAGTAGAGCGACGCGAGGAAGTGACGCGGCAATCAGAGGAGCCCATATGCAGCTTAGGAACGACTCCGTTTGCCTTTTGGTTTGCCAATCGCGCTGATCGATCATAAGGTTCGCACGCAAGTCAATGCGATTGTGGAAGCGTTAAATCGGTATCGGTCAGCCTGGAAAATCACAAGCATTCCTCTCAGGGCGGCGATCGGTAGCCATGATATGGGTTAATCGTGTTGTCGACGTCGAATGGGAGACTCATGTCCAATCAGCATCGCCGTAGCCAGCAGGCAGCCTCGGACAATTTGTCTCCCGAACGACACGAATCAAAGAATCTTGGCATTCTTGCCGTGCAGCTGATCATCATGCGGATCGGCTGGATCTTCAAGACGGAGAGTGTGATCATTCCGCATGTGCTCGATGTCATTTCTGGAAACGCAGCGTGGGCTCGAGGATTCTTACCAGTACTGAATCGGTTGGGGCAGAGTCTTCCTCCCCTGCTGGCTGCTGATTTCATCCGCGACATTCGACTTAAGAAACGGGCGTTGATTTTTACGACACTCGGAATGGCGTTGCCGTTTTTGACTCTGGCAAGTGTGTGGCGGTGGCTGGAGGATCGTCAGCAACCATGGCTCATCGGGCTGTTCCTGATTCTGTATCTTTTGTTCTTTTCGGCGACGGGTCTAAACCAGCTTGTGGATGGCACGCTGCAGGGCAAACTCATTCGCGCAAATCGCCGCGGACGGTTGCTGGGAATTGCCGGCATGATCGGATCTGCGGGTGCTGTGTGTGCCGCGCTGTTTCTATTGCGGCCATGGATTCAAATGCCGAATCATGACGGCTTCGTCTACATCTTCCTGTTCAACGGTTCGGCCTATTTCATCGCGGGGTTGATGGCAAATCTGTGTTACGAACAGCCAGATGAGCCACTCGCGACCAAGACGGTACTGCCACCATGGTGGACTCCATTCATTCGAGCCTGGCAGACGTTTCGAGATGATCAGCGGTTTCGCCGTGCTGCGGGCATGGCGACCATGTTTATGTCGGGCCTGCTGCTGTTTCCACATTATCAATCCATGGCTCGGCAGATGCTTGGCACTTCAGAGATCGACATCATCTGGTGGGTGATCGCTCAGAACATCAGCGTGGGGATTCTAAGTCCTGTCTTCGGAATGATCGCCGATCGCCATGGCAACCGTATTGCTCTTCGCATCGCCGCTTTTCTTGCCGCGCTCACGCCACTGATTGCTGTACTGTTGGCGTCGCCGTGGTTTCCATTCGGCCGACAGTGGTTTTGGGTGACCTATGTCTTTCTTGGAATCACTCCCGTCACGATGAAGACAATTGCCAACTATACGCTTGAACTGGTCCCGCGAGACAAACATCCGCAATATCTGAGCACGATGACGATCTGTTACACTGTTCCGTTCCTGCTTTCTCCGGTGCTGGGAGTGATGATTGATCACATTCCATGGCAGGTCCCGTTTCTTGTGATCAGCGGCACCATCGCCTGCGGCGGATTGCTGACATTTCGTATGGCGGAACCACGGCACGATCAGCAGTAGCCCAATTGCCAAAACGCCCGGCCGCCGTTTGTCTTGCACGGCAACGGCAGCAGCAATCGCCATGAATGATGAAACGCCAGCGATTGTGAACCGCTGGCGTTTTGGCAGTGTGTGAACGCGGCGAAGCAGTGCGTTATCGCTACTTCTGCAGCAGCACATTCACACCCTTCTTGTTCGACAACACGATATCCGGTTTCTTGTCGTTGTTCATGTCGTGAATTTCGAACTGCGTTCCAACTCCGGTTCCGAGACCTGCCGAAATCCGGTGCGGTGTGATCTTTGGAGCCTGTCCTTTTTCGCGCACGACTTCGTACCAGCACATCAGAATCGGATCATGCTCGCCCGGGTCACCACCGTTGTGAGCGAAGAAGCGGCTTCCAGTCACGTAGTCCAATTGTCCGTCGCCGTTGATATCGACAGTTTCCAACGCATGAGTCTGTGAAAATGATTTGTCAATTTCGTGCAATGTCCATGGGCCATTACCATGATTTTCAACCCACCAGACACCGAACGCATGAGCCGATGAAATAAACAGATCCTTGTCGCCGTCTCTGTCCAGATCATCCGCATAGATGTTTGCAATCGCTGGCAGCGGTGATTCACCGTCTGCCGTCTTGACGCGAACAGGATGAAACTCCCAGGTCTTGCCATTCATGATGTCGCCGGGATTCTGCCACCAGCCATGGCCAATTATGATGTCTCGGTGTCCGTCGCCGTTCATATCTCCGACACCCAGGCCGTGGTAATACTTGAATGTGCCGTTCTCATTCGGATTGCCCGGAGTACTGACAGCGTGGAACCCAAAACTTTCGGCGGACTTCTCGGCTGCCGGGATTACGCTGAAGCCCATTTGCGACTCAGGCTGTGAACCGACAATGATTTCAGGTTTCCCATCGCCATTCAGGTCTTCAAATTCAGGTGATTCGTTGCACGCGCTGGACCAGATGACATGTTGCTTCCAGTGCGTTTCGTTGCCGACTCCTGGATTCTGATACCAATGAAACGGATCACCTGGAAATCCAATGATGATGGCATCCGGCAATCCGTCACCATTCATATCGTAAGAGAAATTTGCAAAGCTGTTGCTGTAGCCAACGCCAGCGACGAATTCTCCCGGCATACGAATTTCATGAAGTTTCCATGAGGTGCCGTCTGCGTGTTGCTCGGTCCCGGCTTTCGGAGCTTCGTACCAGATGTCGCCAGCGACAACGTCAAGCGTTCCATCCTTGTTGATGTCGGCTGCCGTTACACCTTCCGAACGAAATCTTTCGTCCAGTTTGATACGAACCCAGTTGTCATCATCTGCAGCGATCAAAGTAGACGCCGTCAGACAAAGTGTGATGACTGCTGCGTTCCGTATGAACATGTTCTTCATTGTTTTTTCCCCTGCGCATTTTCGAAAGTTTACTTTGGACGCCGACATCACTCGTCCGCGACCAGGATTTTGAGACCATTGCCTGGTCACAGTGCAATTTTGGGTAGGCCGGAGTTGGAGGGAGCTAGCTCGAAACCCCGGAGCTTCCTTCGCTCTGCTCGGTCCAGCCCCGGCCACCCAGCACCAATTTCTGATTGTGACGAAGCTCCAGGCAATGAGTTGGCTCGTAAGTTGCGGGCTGTCTATTCTGCCAGCTCTCGGATCTTCAGTTTGCGCCATCGGACTTCGTATGGTCCTTTGCCAGCTGCAATGCCGTGCACCTGCAACCCGATGAATCCTTTCGGGTGCGTCTTAAATCGTTCTTCGTGAGTGAGATCAGCGATTGGCTGATCGTTGATCCATGTCTGAATCCGGTTGCCCTTTGCCAGGATGCGATAAGAGTTCCACTCGCCATCCTTGAAGGTGTCGTGTGGCTTGCGATCCGCGTCAGCAACCATCCATCCGCCCGGCAAACCTTCGCCATAGATGTAGCCAGCCATTTTGTCGAGGGAAATCTCTACCTGTGGTCCGTTAACCCGACCTTCTGGTTTGTCATCGACACTCTGAGATCGGATCTGAACGCCGGAATTGAGTTCTGGGTCAACTTTGACATCGAACTTCAGTTCAAAATCGCCGTAGAGTTTGTCAGTACACAGGAATGAATTCGGACTGCCTTCCTGCGTCTTGCCAACGATGCAATTGTCCTCAATTCGGTAGGTTGCCGTCCCATTTCGCTGAGTGAAACCGTCAAGATTTTTTCCGTTAAACAAATCGACAAACTTGGGTTGATCTTCAGCATGAGCGGATGAAATCAACGCAACTGTTGCCAGTAGCGACGCAAAAACAGAGTTGCGATTCACTTGATGATCTTTCTATTTTGGTGGGGATTAAAAATAAGCGGATGAGAGGACTGGAACATACATTAGTCAGCCAGCGGCAGGACTTCGACCTTGCGAATGCTGACTTTGCTGCCGGGATCATGTTGCTGGAAAGCGAAGTGTCCGTCTTTAAACGCTTTGCTGAAATCCAGGTACTCGTACAGCTCCTTGCCGTCGACATTGAACTTGATGCGTGTCATTTCACGGCCTCGCCAGACATCGTCGCGACATTCAATTTCGTAAGTGAACCATGTGTCTGGTTTGACCAGTTCATGGTATACGTGGCACATACCATATAAAGAACCCGTGCGAATCGGATCGGTATGGGTGCTGTTGATTTGTGCTTCATGGCCGTCAGTGAAGCCTGGCTTTCGCGTTGTGCGGAAGTAAAGACCGGAATTCCCGTGATCGTTGATTTTTACTTCAGCGCGGTAGCGGAAATTCTTGTATGGACCTTTGGTGCAGACCAACATCGAAGCCGGTCCAGAGCCGTTGATCGAACCGTCCTTGACTTCCCAGACACTTTGCTCGTTGCCAATTTTCTCCCATCCGTCGAGTGACTTACCATCGAACAAAGTGATCCATTTTTCATCTTCCGCGATGGCATTCGTTGCCATTGAAAAAGTGAGCAGTGAAGCGACGGCAAGGATGAAACAACGGGTAATCATGGGAAAACTCCTGAAGTGGTGCACAGGCAGCATGCCTGCTTGAGTGGTGGGACAGAGAGCAGGCAGATCGCATCGCTCTACGCAGCCTGACTTTACCATGACCGTTTGCGAAAGCAATTGTGCGATCGATCAAAGCCGGGGATTGTCCCAGGATCAGATCGTCGAGAATTGAATGGTTTCAGACTTCCAGTGGATTTCCTGTCCAGCGTTCTGTTGCAACATCCATGTGGCCAAATTGTCCATGGTGAGCATTCGATATCCAACGTAGCTGGTGCAGAGCCTGGGGTTCACTTCGACGACGATGACGGATGCTTCTGGTTCGGTCGTAACCGAGAGGTCAACCAGCAAATCGACACCAACATATCCGTCAAAGGGACCTAATGCCGTCGCAATTGTTTGCGCCACCGGCTTGATGCGCGCAACGATTTCCGGCGAGCATGGAATCTGACCACCATGATAAGACAGCCTGTCACCGCTGGTCACAATATTTTGTCGCGCTGGAGGCAGGATCGTGGCTGGATTGTGCGACCCTCCGCCAATAAAGCCAACGGAACATGCGACGCCAGGCACCAACGGCTGCAAGATCCACTGATCATTATCCGAATTCTGCCGGGGCAAGACGTGAAACGATTGCTCGCGGATGGATACGATTTGAACGCCTTCAGCCCCTGCACCATCACGAGGCTTTAAGATGGCATACCGATGGTTAGCTGAATCGCTGATGCTGACAACTTGACAGCGCAGTGATTCGGCGGTTGCGTGGTCAATAGTTTTCGTTGGAATCGTGGCAATGCCATGTTGTCGCAGCCATGAATCGGTGGCGAGTTTGTCGGCAAATATTTCCGCCAGCTGCCATGGCAGATTGAGGTTGCCTATTTGCATCGCGGGTTGCTCCTGAATCGCCTTTAGCAGTGAAACAAGCACGCCATTGCATTCCGGCGCTATCAAGAGCACGGTGTCGTATGGTGATTGATTGTCACAGCCGCGAAGAATGTCCTGCAGTGTTTCCGGGGAAAGTTCGCCGCGTATGATTTTTGTGTTGGGAAGCGATTCCGTGTGTAGATTTGTTTTATGACTCAGCAGGATTGTGACATCGGTATTTTGTGCGCGAGTGAGATCCGTGGCGACGGCGTTCAGCATCGCAGCTGCTTCTGTCAGCATTGATGCCGATGCGCTGCGTGATGCGGCAGCGTTGGCCAGCAGGAATTCAGCGACGAGGACTCGTGTCATTTCCGGAACATGCCACTGCCCTTGTCGCCGCGCGAAAGAAGATAGGCGAGCAGATCCAGATCTTCGTCCTGATTCAGCGGTTTCAGAAGATCAGCAGGCATAATGGAAACCGCTGATGGCACAATGTCATCAATATCGCTTTTTTGAATTTCCGCAATCTTCGTGGGATCTTCCGGGTGCGTAAGGATTGCAATAATCTCGTCATTCTCCGACAGAATGCGACCACTGATGCTCTTTCCATCAGCCGTCGCAATCGTGCTGGCCTTGTACTGATCGCTGATCACTTTGCTCGGCAACATGATCGCTTCGGTGAGATCGTTCAGATTAAATCGACCGGCCAATTGAGTCAGATCCGGACCAGCCGCTCCGCCGTCTCCTGCGAAGCGATGGCAGATCACGCAGCGAGTGGCGGCGAACATCTTCTGTCCGTTTTTGAAATCACGATTCTTCAAGCCATCGGCGGCGAGAGTTCGAACGTCTTCCAGAGTCCAGTCTTTCCCAGGTCCGGCGGGCTTTGGGATTTCCGGCAGCGTGTAGGGTTTGCGAGCCCCGCTGGCTTCAATCAGCAGACGTTCCTTCTCGCTGGCGTTTTCAAAGCATTCGCGTTCGATGTTATTGAGGAAGCCGTGAAAGCTGGCTCCACCAGCCCATGTGTGAGCGAGTTCGAACCATGAAAAGTAGGCTTTGCGCTGATCCATCGTCCAGCCTTCTTTGAGATTGCGAAGACAGAACGCATACCAGATCTGCTGTTGATCGGGTGCCTTTTCGATCGAAGCCGCAATCGCACCACCATAGCCTCGATTTCGCGTCAGCAGATCCTGCATGTCTTCGCTGACCGTTGGCCTGGACGGCGCTTCCAATAACTTCACGGTCTTCTCGATCACGGTGGGTGATTTGAGATAGACGAGCATTTGACAGAGTTCGCGGTTGAGGTCATCGTTATCGCAGGGAAAATGCGTCCCAAGTTCAGTATCAAACTTCGCTCTGGTGCTGTCGTCAGGTTCTGCGAGTCGAACGAACACCAAACTCAATGCTCGCAGGTAATACAGTTGTTGCTCCGTGGACAGCGTCTCGAACTTCAAATGCGTTATATTGCGAAGTAGAGCACGCTGCAGAGACTGTTTTAGCTCCAGAACTGCACCTTCAGTGTTACTGGAAGAATCCGCGCCTCGCTCCATCGGGGCTTTTGCAAGCGCTGTCACGATACCCAGGAGTTCATCGGGAGTCGTATCGCTGAATTTGGCCGTTTCAAGTGCTGACGGTTTCAGAAGTTCAGCGATTAATGCGGTATTGTAGAAGGCATTGCGAGATGCTGTCTTCAGGAAGCGATCACCAGAGCGAATGTCGTCTCGGAGGCCGTTCAGATATGTGTCGGTATCAAGTGGATTCTGCAATCCGCCAGGAGCTCGACCGGCATGACTAGCCTCTAACACACGGCGACGTGAACGTGGCCCAGCTTCTTTTGAGTCATGCGCTTTCGCTGGATCGCAGGATTCATCTCCCGTATAGATCGCGCGAAACAACTCCGACGGCGTCCCGCGTCCGCCTACGGAAAAGTACAACTCGCCGTCAGCGTTGAATGCCATATCGTAGGGATTGCGATAGCCAACCGACCAGATGTCCCAGGTCTTGCCGTCCGGATCTGTGCTGGCGATCCATCCACCGGGCGCCAGAATTCCGACGGCATGGCCATTCGCGTCCCACATTCGTGGCAGCAATAAATCTTCGCCCCAGTTCGTGGGAACCCGACTGGTATAGTCTTTGTTTGTCAATTCGTCGCCCGGCTTGAACGGCGGCTTTGTATGATTGCCGGCGATGACGAAGATACGTTTTCCGTCGGGAGAAAGTCGAATGGAATGTGGACCGTGTTCGCCGCCTCCGCCGAATTCTTTCAGTCGCACACATTCATCAAAAACATCATCGCCGTCGGTATCGCGTGCTCGATAAAGCCCGCTGCCTGGACCTCCATTGCAGCTGAAGTACAATGAGTCAAATGCCCACAACATGCCATGCGCACCAGTCGGTTTGAATTCACATTGGGAAAAGTCGAGGCGTTCGACTTTGGTTTCTCCTTCGGCGAGCGGTTGGACTTCAGCCGTCCGTGATTGTTCCTCTTTTTCGCCGGTTTTTTTGTTTTGTCCTGATTTGAGATTTGAGATTTGAGATTTGAAATTCACAGGTGGCAACGTGATCCGATAAATTCCCTTGTCGCCCTGATCGCTGGCCAGCAAGCGGCCTTTGTTGTCGAACGCGATACAAACCCATGAGCCCAGTTCTTCTTTTGGAACGGCGAATAGTTTTTCAACGTGAAATCCAGGCAGCAGTTCGAACGTTCCGGCTGGCACTCGACCGGCGACAGCGGCAATGTTAAACACAGCACCCCACGGCCCTTCGCCGTAGGTCGCTCGCAGTGCGACAGTTTGGGTCGATTCATCGCCTCGTTTCTCAGCAAACTGCCATGTTTCGTCCGTAACAACTTCGATTGTCCTGCCATCATTCGTGAGCGCGGCGAGCTTCAAAACAAACGCCGCGATGCCGCCTTCGTTTGCGACTGCTGCTTCGATCACGTTTTTGCCAGGCACAATCGATGCCGTGACGTCGACATCCATCGGCTCCTGCCATTCACCGCTGCTGGCGACTCGCTTGCCGTTGATGAAAACTGTGCCGACGTTATCACACGAAGCTTTCAGGCGAGCAGATTTGACATCCGATAGCTCAACCGAAGTTCGCAGAACGTAGTTTTGGGCATTGTTCGGGCCCCAAATCCAGTTGGGAACTACACCACCAGCAAAAACAGAATCTTCGATTTCCGGTTTGATCGATTCAGGTGGCTGCCCAGTCGCACCACGCTCTACAGACGGCTGAGTTTCGACACTTTGAGTCCAGACGTGTTGTGCGTGCGCGGTCAGGGAAATCACACTGAATACTGCGATCACGACGATAAAGCGAAGCATCCGGTGGGCTCCTGAAATAGGCGGGCGACACCGGTGATCGTAGCAGGACTGTATTCAGAATTCGAGTATCTATGGAGAATCTCACGGGACAGCAGACTCAGGTCGTCCAGCGACACGCTACCATTGAACGTCCTGGCGTGAATGAAGTCGTCCTGCAAGTTCCAGCACGTGCGGTCGCATGTGGGTGAGTACATCGATAGCTGCTGGAATGGAGAATCCTTCAGTTTCGCAAATAACGCTGATGCTGTCGGTTTCAGTAGAGCAGGCGGAAACACACGCACCAAATTCGCACTTCAACATCGACTTCCAGTCTTCTTGAGATTGATGGATAGGGACGACAGCGAGAACTCGCTGTCCTCCACCCACATTCTGCAACTTTGGCCGAGCATTGGCAGGAAACGCACCGCGATGTCGTGGGGCTAAATCGTCGTCAGAGAATTCTCCGTTACTCGACATGCTGAGAAGCAGGAAATTGTTTGCCTCAGACCGTAGCGTTACAATATCTGCCGGTGTTGCATCACGGTACAGCAGTGAGCTCAGTCTGAAATGGCCTGATGTTTGAAGATAGGTTTCAAACGCTTTGACCATCTGTGGCGGAATGGCGGCTGTGTTCGGTACGCCTCCATTCACCTGCAACCCCAACAGATTCAGCCTGCCACGCAGCGGCGCGAACCGAGTGTCATGCAGTTGTGGCAGTGCCTTGCGCAACGTCTGAAGACGACCGATCAGAAACTGGCAAATCGCCTGACCTGTGAACAACATACAATACTGACGGCAAATCCCTCGCACCGCAGACTGGCCGGTTTCATTGAGCAGTCCCGTTCTTCCGCCAGGATTTGATTCGCATAAATACTGGAAGGCATTTTGAAGGTCCTGCTGTTGTTTTTCACAGATCTTGATCGCCTGACTTACATGACGAGCTAAATCCGCAATTGCTGAAGTGGCATGCCAGAGTCGCAAACCGTTCTCCAGCGACTGCTTTAGAAAAGTCTCGGTAAGCTGAAGATCTCTTGATACTTTGCTCTGTTGTTCCGTACGAATTTCTTCAATTAAACAGGCGATAGAATTGCGCTCAGTGGATGGCGCTGAGGTGTCATTTCTGACAATGGTAGTAATCTGGTCTGTCAGGGATTGCGCGTTGCCCTGAACAATTCGTTGCCAGACCGTATTGGCGTACTCCTCCATTCGACGTGAGCGTCCAAAGTCGAGCACGGCAGGTATTGTTTGCAGGATGGCTTCTTCACTCAGTCCCAGTTGATCGATCAGTGCTGTCCATCCTGGTGAAAGGGGTGCCTCCTCTCCATCGGCTGGCGCATGCGCCCAAAGACTAAGTGCTGCAGCAGCCAAAGGACCTGTCCCGCTTTCGGCAACTTCCCACGTACCGGCACTGATTGTCGTGAGTCCGAAGGATCGCAGCGTGGTGTCACAAGAATCCTGGATGTGTGTTCGTGCCGGATTACGCCAGGAGTTCATTTCCCGACGTGCGGCCGTGAGTGTCCTGAGTTCCAGATATTCGGCAGTTCTGTTCATGCCTTCAGAGAAATCTCTTTCTGACAGGTCGTCGCCGAAGTGCACGAGTGTCGTTTCATCAAACGGCTTTGAAATATCCGAATTCGAAATCCTTGATGTCAGTCCGGGCTGTTGTGCGCCTGTCACGGAAAAGTGTTGCAGCTCCTGCAGAAAACTTACCGTGTTGGCATCCTGCATGTCGGCCGATTGTCGATTGTTGGAAGTTCCGTGCATCAGGACTGATGTAATTCGAACAGGCAGCATTCGACCGTTGCTGGCCAATTCACGGACTAACCATGCGACATCCATGATGCAACCACTGGAGGTGCCGCCAGACGTTGAGCCTACAACACAGACATCGATGCTGCTTGTATCGAACGTAAATCCGGTTTCAGACGTGGTGAGCTTCAGGGATTCTGAATTGACCAATGTTGTAAGGCAGATCTTCAGTGCAGTACGAATTTCGTCCACGTGGTCAACAAACGCCAGCCGTCCCAGAGGACGCATGCCTTCAACTCGTCCGCTGCGCGGGATGTTAAATAACCAGCGGCGACCCAGCCACGTCAAATGCTCTGATGATTCTTTCCGATAGTCCTGGGTCGTTCTCAATGGGGCTGAAATTGTCGGTATTGATCGACCGATGCCGAAACTTCGCCGTTTCAGGCCAGAGATGCTTTCGTTGTCCGTATCCACGCAGAGATACTGAATTGCAGGCAGTTTCGCGTTCGGAAACCGATGTTGCATGCGCTGATTCAATGCCGCGATGGCCTGATTTCCCAGTCCGCCCACTCCGACAAAGAGTGTCGGTCGATACTGCAGATCTTCCGGCTGACTCTGGATCGGAGCCAATGGGCTGGCTGCTCCATGAAGCATGGAATGATTGCTGGTAATGTTCTCTGTGCCAATAATGCTCGTTGAAGTTTCGACGACAACGGCTGCCGTGGCCGAAGATGTGGGTGACTGACTGCTGAGCGACTTTGTCGGCCGGCGTTTTATCAGTTCATCGACGAACTGCCGACAACTCGGGAATCGGGTACGAGGATTTTTTGAAAGTGCACGTGAGATGACGGCTCGATCTGAAGGAAGCAAACTGCTGAGATCGGGAGCAGATTTAAGGTGCTGAGCCATCAATTGTGATGGAGTTCGGCCGTTAAATGGCGGAGTGCCTGTGAGCATCGTCTGATAGACAATTGCCAGGCTGTATTGGTCACTGCCTCGATCTGGACGACCTTCGAACAGTTCCGGCGGCGCGTAGAGCGGCGTGAATCCGTTGATTTGGGAATGTCGACCGCCACCAATGGCTTTCGTCAGACCAAAGTCGCCAACCTTGGCATGTGCTCCCTGCAGCAGCAGATTTTCCGGCTTGATGTCCAGGTGCTGCAATCCGTGTTCGTCGGACATGAAGTCGAGAGCATCCGCTGCGTCTCGCAGATATCGCAGCAATTCATCTCGCGGTACTCCACGTTGCCCTGAATTGGCGAGTTCGCGAAATCGCTGATCCAGACTTCGGTCCGCAAGTTCTGTAACGACAATCGCGCGGCCATCAACAACTTCGACGCGCTCTATGCTCAACAGGAATGGATGTCGCAGGTCTCGAATGCGATTCAGTGATTTGAGTTCGGTTTCCGCCTGAGGGCCACTGAGATTTCCGAAGAGAATCTTAACGGCCTTCTGGAATCCGCCCGGTCCAATCGCACGCCACACCTCGCCGAAACCACCAACACCAATGCGTTCGACCAGGTGGTAGCCCGCGATGTCTTTAAGTTCCGCCGGAACGGCGCGCGATGGATCAACGTCTCCCATCACTGCGGTAGAACATACTTCTGTCTGGCTCATAAGAAGACTTCTTTCAGCGAACCGTTGACTGGGCTTCTTCAAACGTCGCGTTCAATGGACGAGTTGGAACGCGAGTAAAGAACGATTCTGCGATGTGATCAAAATGTTCCGGCCGCATTTCAAATGGAATGCCGCGGTACATACAGAAATTCCGAATTTGAAGCAGCAAATCGCGAGCGTGGCAACGTCGAATTGGACGATTGCAGCTGCGATAATAGTTTTCCAGAAGGTGCTCAACTGATTCCGGATCGTAGGAGCATCCCAGTTTTTCGGACGCAATCTGAAACAGGCGATGCACTTCTTCTTCCTGTGGATCCATCACTTCGATGCGGTAAGGAATTCGACGCAGAAATGCTTCGTCAACAAGAGCGGCCGGATCCAGATTGGTTGAAAAAATAATCAGCTGCTGAAACGGAACCTGAATCTTTTTACCTGTTGGCAGAGTCAGGTAGTCGTACTTGTTTTCCAACGGCACGATCCAGCGATTGAGCAGTTGTGCCGGTGAAACTCGCTGACGTCCGAAGTCGTCAATCAGGAGGCAACCGCAATTGCTTTTCATCTGCAGAGGTGCTTCGCTGGTATTGCTCACGGGGTCATGACGAATTTCCAGACTGTCCAGAGTCAATTCTCCACCAACGATCACCGTCGGTCGGCGAACTCGTACCCAACGACGATCGAAATAAAGTCCGTCGTCTGGCTGCGCAACAATCTCGTGATAGGCCGGGTCGAAGAGCGTGATGATTTCACGTCCGTCGATAAGTGCGTAGGGAATCCAGATTTCCTGTCCAAAGCAATGCGTCAGACATCGAGCGATCGTCGATTTTCCGTTTCCCGGCGCGCCGTACAGGAACAGGCCACTGGCCGAGTTCACTGCTGGGCCAATCATGTCGAACAGATCTTCTGACATCGATACGTTAAAGAACGCATCGTCCAGTTCCTCGCGACGGATCGGCTGATCGCAAATCGCCTGTGCTTCGACTGAAATCACGTAGTCGCTGAGCGGAACTGGTGCAGGTCCAATGTAGGCACATTCCGCGTGAGATGTTTCTGCACGGCGACGCCCTTCATCTGTCAGTCCGAAAACATAGTCGTTCATGCTGGCACTGCCGCAGTGCAGTACCATGCGGCGTGACTTCAGTCGTTCCATCATCCCTTCGATCATACGAAAGGGAATACAGACTTCGTTCGCGATCGTACGCCCGGTCATATTGCCGGACGAACGCAGCAAACGACAAATCAAACCTTCGATGAAAGGTTCGTTCAGCCCAAGCTCATGTAAAGACGTCGGATCTGATGGCCAGAAGTTCTCCCCGGCCAGCAATGCTGCCAGCAATGCGGGATCTGCGTTCCGTGATGGTTGAGGTCGTGCCATTAACATTGCAGCGGATTCTTACTTGGAGGTCCAGTGTGAAGCAGTTTCAGCGCGGCCGAACAAATATCCCTGAGCGAGTTCAAAGCCCAGTTCCAGACAGATTTCTGCTTCTTCCAGCGTCTCGACACCTTCTGCAAGTGGCACAACATTCAGGTCTCGTACGATGCGAATCAACGACTGAATCGTGGCACGATGCTGTGGAGGGCTGTAGTTAAGACCGTGAATAAACTTCACATCAAATTTCAATACATCTGGCGGTACTTCAAAGAGTTCTTTCAACCGAGCCTGGCCAGCACCAAAGTCGTCGTAGGCCAGTCCCATATTCAGGTCGCGAGTCACTTCGCGAACTGTTCGCAAAACTTCGCTTGATGCCACGGCCCCTTCATGCACCTCAAGTACGATCAGCATGTCCGGAAAATCGGCTCGCAGTTGTTCCAAAGAAGTAAAGAGCTCTTTGCCCTGCAGTTCGATCGGATGTGTATTCAGATAAAAATGTGTATTGCCAAGGCATTCGCCAATACGCAGGCCTTCGGTGCGGCAGACCTGGCTCAGCTGCGCTTCAACGTTGCGAGTCGCTGCGACGCGGAACATCTTGTCGGGTGTTTCCAGTCCCAGCAGATAACTTCGAGACAGAACCTCGAAACCCACGCGAGCGTTATCGCTTAAACGCAGAATTGGCTGATAATAGGGTCGCAGGGCTGGTCGTCGCAGTAGTTTTTCGAACTGCACATGAGCCAACGCCTCTGCAGATACGTCAGCGGTAATCGTGGAACTCATATTCTGGTCTGTTGACGACTGCAGGGTAAACATGACACTGCCAAAATGCAGAACGTCACCTGAACGCAGTCCTGTCAGATTCTGTAGTTTTCGTCCGTTCAGCAATGTGCCGTTGGTACTGTTGAGATCACGAACAAAGAGATCACGATTGATCGTTAAGATTTCGGCGTGGCGTCCAGATACAGTCGTGTCAGAAAGGGAAAGATTGCTTGACGGATGCCTCCCGACTGTAAATGTCGGGCCGATCACATTGACGCGCTGGCTCGAATTGTTTTCTCCAACGCTTCGCGAAAGAACCCACAATCCTTCCGGAATGCTGGCCGTGGCGTCGTTGGTTACAAGTGATCCATTAATGCCATTGCTGGTTACGCTGAATGGCGATGATTCCAGAGTTCCTGCCATTTCACAGTGTCCTTCGTCACATGAAGTTTCAGGTCAACAGTTTCTCGAGTCGTTCAAGTGGTTAGCGAGGAAATACAAACTGATGACTAAAGGCAACCGTATGTCATGCGTGGAACAATGCTGAACAATCACACTGGAGGAAACACAAAGACCGTTACAGCTGGTTGCTTTGAATCGAATATGCAGCTTCGATGTTTAGAAACGGACACGTAAAGGCCCTCACGCCAGAATCGGATGAACTGTGTGATTCGTTGCAAACAGCTCGATTGGTATAGCTGGCAAAAAGCGAACAGCACCAGAGGCAGGTCGTCGCGCGGCGGGAAACCTTGCTGACGATGGTCTTGCAGATGACGCCCGCCTGTCGGATTTGAAATTGCGCAGTGAAGTCCCTTCTCCCCCACAATGGGGGGAGAAGGTGGCCGACAGGCCGGATGAGGGGGCTTTCCATCGATTTTGCGTGAGAAAAAAGCCCCCTCACCCTAAGTCCACGCCATTGGGCCTTAGACCGAGATGAATTGAGGACAATCGAATCAATGCTATGCGGCTTTCGATTTGTTTGCCGCCGCTACAAAGTTGCCGTGCTCATCAACGTCTTCAAATCGCAATGACAGACGGCGAGAGATTCCGGATTCTTCCATCGTCACACCATACAGCACGTCTGTAACAGCCATCGTCGGTTTGCGGTGGGTGATCATAATGAACTGAGTGTTATGCTGGAACTCACGCAACACGTTCACGAACCGCCCGATATTGCCGTCGTCCAGGGCCGCATCCACTTCGTCAAGAATACAAAACGGACTGCTGCGACTTTTGAAGATTGCCAACAGCAAAGCAACTGCTGTGAGCGTTCGTTCTCCGCCACTTAACAGCGAGATGCTGCGAAGTTCTTTTCCCGGAGGACGCGCGACTACGTCGATCGAACACTCCAGCACATCTTCAGGATCTTCCAGAATCAGATCTGCCTCGCCACCGCCAAACAACTTGCGGAAGAGTTCTCTGAAGAATCCGCGAATCGTCTCGAACGATTCCAGAAACATACGGCGACTTTCGATGTTGATTCGTCGTACGATATCGCTCAACGCATCACGAGCTGCTTCAAGGTCCGTCAATTGTGTATGCAATCGCTGGAATCTCGTCTCCAGTTCGATCAGGTTGTCCAGACTTTCTGTGCCAACATTGCCGATTTTCTTGAGCTGACGACGCAATCGTTCGACACGTCGATCAATTTCGCCTCGTAGTTCGGTGTACTGCGTCGGATCGGCGATGATGCTTTGATGTGTTTCGTCGAACAGCGGAAGTTCGGGGATGGTTGCCAGTGATGCAGTTTTAGATTGTTCTGAATCTGCGTCGTTCTCGCCTTCGCCAGCCACAGTATTCGTGTCTCGGTTCAGCCAGATAGCCACGGCTGATCTTCCCGACGCCACCGCTTCGCGAACTTCAATCTGGAATTCTTCACGAATACGTTCGGCGGTCGTCGTCAATTGATGATCGATACTGCGAACCTGCAGCTCAGTTTCATGATGTCGGGACTGATGCTGACGCACGACGTCACGAATTTGAGTCTCCGCCGACGCGGCCGCATTTCGATTGGCTCGAAGCCGATTCCTTGTCGTAGTCCGCGTATGAATTTCCGACGCCATTTGTTCATCTGCGACACTTAATTCCGCAATCTCTGCTGACGCATTCAGGCGGGCAATCAACAGATCGCGCTGGCGCTCTGATGCGGCCATTAATCGACGATCCGCTTCCTGTTGTTGCAGGTGGCGTTGCTGCAGATCTTCGCGAACGCGTTCCAGAGCCTCCTGAAGTCCAAGAAGTCGCTCTTCTGAACGTGTCAGTTCCATACTTGCAGCGTTGCGGTCGCGATCAATTGCCTCAAGTTCGTGCTGGCGGTCATTTTGTTCGTTGGTGAGTTCTGCGATCTGTTCCTGACACTGTCGCATCAATATCTCGCCCGACACATGCTGTTGTTCGGCATTTTTCATCTGTGCCACGATGTCTTCAATTTCGTCATCGAGTTTTTGCTCCTGAGCCTCCAGCAGATCGGCGCGGCGTTGAGTTTCTTTGAGCTGACGACGCTGCTCGGTCACAAGCTGTTCGGCGGTTCGCGATTGACTCACATGTTCATTGACGCGGGCACGTGTCTGCGCCAACTGATCGTCTGTGGAGAGGATGTTCTGTCCCAGCGACCGCAGCATCAGTTCGCGTTGAGCGATCTCATGCTCCAGCCGATTCAGTTCGTTCTTCAAGCGACGCAATTCGCTTTTTCGTGACAACAAGGCTGATTCATTTCGCACGGTACCGGCGAACAGTGTGCCGTCACTTTCGATCAGCTCGCCCTGCAGCGTCACAAAGCGACATTGTCCCTGCGTGATTGAATGCAGTCGCAATGCATCGGCAAGAGTTTCAACAACCCATGTATCTGCCAGCAAATGACTAGCCAGCGTCGCCATTGATTGAGGTGGCCGGGCCAAACCATCGGCTCGGCCAACAACGCCGCGCTGACCGAAGAGCACCGGTGGAGCGGTTTCACCCTGAGAAAACACGGATCGAATTACGGGACTGTCGGAGCGAGGATCAACCCACGTGACCTGCATCTGATCACCAGATCCCGCAGCCGCCAGCATTTTTTCGATTGAATCTGCGCTGGATCGTTTTGGTTTCTCGCGTCCCCACCAGGAATTCGCTTGTCGATTCGCATCGGATTCGCCATCCGCATCGACACCATCGGACCACATGTTGTCATCACTGCGTCGCAGACTGCCGCGAAGTTCCGACAAGTCGCCGTTCGCCACGTCCGTGTTTTCGATGGAGATAAAACCCACGCGATCGGTGATGCGGCAGCGGCCGGAATTGAGATACTCGATCAACGGCTTCATCTGTGTCACAACCAGCAGCTGAGCGCGACCGGACAACGCAACTTCCAGCAGAGCGGCATTTTCCATGTCGACGTCGAGTAAGTCAGCAACGCTGCCACAGATCAGATTCCATGGCTCGGAATCCGCTTCGTCGGCGCGACGGAGAATTTCGCGGACTCCGATTCCGAAACCTTCGTGTCGGTCTTCAAGATCTTCCAATACCGCTCGCCGTGCCACCTGCGCGCTGCGATGTTCACGGAGTTCCGCGAGTGACTGCTGCGACTGGCTGCGTTCGCTGACCAACTGCTCTCGACTGCGAATCAGACTGTCTGCGTCATTTTCAACCTGTAGAAGAGCCTGCTGAACGTGAATCAAAGATTCTTCAAGTCCCGGCAAATCTGCCTGCAGCGCGGCGAGTTCTTCCGTTAACGCTGCCGTTTGTTCTTCCAGCGCTTTCCGTCGCTGCTGAGCCGATTGATGCAGCGCACGCAGATTGCTGAGCGTCGATGTGGCTTCTGAGTTCAGCCGTACCTGCTGCATGAGTTCATGCCGCGCTGATTCAAGGTTGTCTCGTGATTCGGCCAACGACTGTTGCAGCGCTGTCACCTGATCATCACCAGACATCTGTGTCGTTCGACGGCGTTCAAAGGCCGCTCGTTCGAGTTCCAGCACGGAATCCAGATGAGCGTCTTCGGCTTCTGCTTCTGTTACGCGATTCTTCATCAGGTTCTGCTGACGAACCAATCGCTGCAAATCTGACTTGAGTTCTTCTTCGCGCGATGCCTGGTGGCGAACTGTGGAATCCAGACTTGCGATGCGACTCCGCAAGTCACTGCGGCGACGTTCGACTTCACGCAACCGGTCGTCCACTTCGGCGAGGGCGGCGTCTGCCGAAATGACCTGAGATTCCGCTTCCGACTGTCGTTGTCGCAGATCCAGCAATGTCGCGGCAGAGGCTTCCATTTGCCCCTGGAGCAGATCACGATGGGTGGATTCGCGTCGAAAATCGTCAGCCGCCAGTCCCACCCACAATTGTTCAAGTTCGACAGACACTGCGCGATAGCGCGACGCTCGCTGCGCTTGTGTTCGCACGGTGCTGACCTGTGTCTCAACTTCGTCCACCAGATCCGCAAGTCGCACGAGATTTTGTTCGACACGTTCCAGTCGCTTCAGTGCTTCGGTACGTTTTTGCTTGAAGCGACTGATGCCGGCCGCTTCTTCGAAGATCAATCGCCGATTGGCGGCATTGGACTGCAGAATCTGATCAACGCGACCCTGCTCGATAATGCAATAGGCCGCCGCACCAGCTCCGGTACCAACGAAGAGTTCACGCACATCTTTCAGGCGAGCTGTGTTGCGATTGATGAGATATTCGGAATCACCCGACTGCCAGATACGGCGGCCGATCGAGACTTCGTCCTGATCCATCGGGATGAAACGTGTCGTATTGTCGAAGATCAGCGTGGCTTCGGCAAATTGTGATCCTGTGCGGCTGGACGAGCCGTTGAAGATCACGTCGGTCATGTCTTTTCCGCGTAGACTCTTGGCACTCTGGTCCCCCAGAATCCACTTAATTGAGTCTACGACGTTGCTCTTTCCGCTACCGTTCGGGCCCACCACTCCGGTAATCCCGGCTGGAAAGTCAAAACTAGTGCGGTCGGCGAAACTCTTGAATCCGAAGAGTTCGAGCGACTTGAGCATGACACCTGATCCTTGGTCTACTTCTTACCGAACGGATGCTTAATTCGCTCCGCCATCCGCGAGCCGAATCCTGCCATTCCGCCCTTCATGGCGGACATATCGACCGACTCTGCTTCAAATTCTTCTGCTTCCGTTTCTGCTTCCGTTTCGCCGGTTGACCTGCCTTTCGAAGAATCAGCCAGCTCGGCCGTCTGATCTGGTTTAGTTTCAGACGGTTCGTTCATAGCCTCGACATCAAGGCTGTCAGTTTTTTCTGGAACTCCGGATTCGTCGTCTTTTGAATCCTGGCTGGCACCATCTTCAGGAAGCTTCTTGCCACCAGTCTTCAGCCCGGATGCTTTCTTCGCGTCCTCTTTTGCGTCCTGCTTTTTGACTTCATCAAAATTCAGGTTCGAAAGTTTTTCTTCGGTTTCGTTTTCGCGAAGTTCTTCTTCATCCAGTTCGTCGAACAATTCCGGAACCTGACGCTTGTTGCCGATCAGTTTTCCGCTTTCATCGTCCGACTCTTCCGCATCGGATTTTTCAGTCTCCGTCATATACATACGACCTGCCTGTGGCATGCGATCGATACCAAACTGCCCGACGAAGTTGTTCTGCTGTTCCGCTTCAATTAAGAACTGGACGATATCCGGATAGGTCGCTCCCAGATCGCCGCACGCACGAATAACATCGACGAGACGATCGGAAACTCGCTGCCGTTTCGATTCTTCATTGATTTTGTACATGATCACTTCGACCTCATGGTCACCGGTCGCTCCAATGACCTTGAGGTTCTGCCCGGCGTTCAAAACAGCAGGAAGTTTCAACCGCTGTTCCGCACCAAAGACGACCACTTCCGGAGAACGGCGGCGAGTGACGTGTACCATCGGTTCACCGGTCACATCAATTACATGCAGTTTGAACCGACTGCCGAACTCAACTGGTCGCAGCCATGGGTCGTTTGGATCAAGCTCTTTGAGAGATCGGAATGCACCGTATCGTGTTTCCATTGAATCTGAATTCATCAGTTCTCGCAGAGCAATCACAGCATCTGCGTCGTCGATGACCGACATGGCAACATACGAATAGACGCGGAAGGCCGGTTGGTCGCGGGCGGCTTCGTGCAGAATCGTGATTCCTGATCCGTCGCCGAGATACGCCAGCGACTGAGCTGCCTGAAACCGGACTTCGAAATCCGTGGATTCCAAAGCATCTTTGAGGAACGGAATGCCGCTATCCCCGATCGCTTCCAGTTGCAAGGCTGCTGTCTGAGCCTTGTCCGGGTCCATGATATCACGGGCCAGTCGTTCGACTCGAATACGCCGTGCGACTTCTGATTCATTGAAGGCAATGCTCCGAATGACGGCTTGATAACGAGGAAAGTTGTTGATGTACTGTGGATGTACTTTCAGAGTGATCAGGTCATCCTGTTTGGCAACCGCACATGGAATTTTCTGGCCGAAATTGTTGTAACGATTGAAACGTTCTGAAACCGCGTCCGCAATACGTTTGCTGTTTCGAAAGCCCTTCTTTTCGCGACGCAGTACGATGCTCAGGTCGCGTTCTGTCATCGACACTGCACCGCCTGGAATTGTGCCATACATCAGTTCGCCCTGCCGTTCTTCGGCTGAACCTTTCACGCCCAGATTTGTCAGGATTGCGCCGCCTGCAATCGCGTATTCGTGACCCTTCAATGCCCCGCGACCTTCGACATTCTGTTCTTCGAAAAGTCGAGTTTCCAGCAGATGTCCGCCTTTGAGACTTGTGGCCTTAGCCTGCGGTGGGATCGCGATGCGGACATCAAAGTGCTCACCCTTTCGCACCATGGCCGGCAGATACGCTGTGACGATGACGAGTGCTGTATCTGGTGACGCCAGAATGCGTTTCCCGTCCGGGATATTTCGCCGAGACATCTCGTTTTGCAACTGCGTGCGATAAGCAGATGGAGTCGGATCACCGCCTGTACCGTTCAGGCCGGTTACCAGGCCGACACCGCGAAGTGTGATCACCGTATTGCCCTGAACGCTCATGTATTCTGACAACATTGGCGTCTTGATACTGGTGCCGAAGTCGTCGTCTTCTTCATCGTCGAGCTTCGATTTCGATGACTTTTTCTTGTCTTTTCCATCTTCGTCTTTTGACTCTTTGTCGCTGCGAAAGCGATCGGCCAGCATCCCTGCACCAGGCATGCTCATCAACCCCGCTGCGCATCCGCAGAGCAATGTGGATGTCAAAAGGCATACGATAGACAGTGCCAGATTGACACTGAAAGCCGATTGGCATGTGCGGGAACTGGAATGGCGCATGTGAGTGGGGCCCTGAGTGCGGTCAGAGTTCAGCAGCGGGAATGACATGGTGCAGCTCCGTCGCCGTGACGACCGTTGCTTTTGCGCCACGCCACTTGCCGTGCCGTACGCATGACGTCGGATTGTCACGATACCGCCGCGCAGGCAAAACTCCACCACTGGGAAGTAGTGAAACGCACTGCAAAGCAGACTGAGTTTTTGGAAAACGGGAAGTGAAACAAGAAACAACATCACGCTCGATGAGTGTGAGGTTGATTTCTTAAGAAAGGATTGGCAATGAGCAGAAGGACGAAAGGAACATCCGGCCTCGCGTGCCCATGGTCATCAAGACGGGGCAGCGTGAGGCCAGATGTTTTGTACTGGCAGGAACCATTTCAACTCAAGAAGTGCGACAACTCCACGATCGGGGGAGATCAACCGGAATTGTGAATGCACATCGTTGTCACAGCAGCATTGTTCATTCAGACAGAAATCATGTTCGCGGTGGGTGGACAGCCCGGAGTTTGTCAGTCTGATTGGAAAGACCAACGTCCTCGGAACCGCGATTGTCTTCGATGTCACAGAGGGATGATCCGGACATCGATTCATGAAAACTGTCTGTTTGCTTCATTGCTGCAGAACATCGCTACATCCGAGACAATACTACGACTGGATTTCCGGCGTCAATGTTCTTCGCTCAATGGCGGCACTTGAGTTTGTGCGAATTTGCGATATACGATTTCGTTCGGCAGGAAGTGCATTCAATTCGCAGTCGCCTGCAAACAGCCGCCAGTTCGCCTCGAGATGTACCGGCGAAATCTGCCATAGAACTGAATATTTCTGCCGGAAAGAACTACTGCTCAGGAGCCAGCATCCAGCAGGAATCATGCGGCAGCATGCCAATGTGCGGGTAATATGTCCGAGCGTTCGGCGCGGCCAGCAGGATCAGGCGTGTGGCTCGACCAGCGGCGGCGTGCGTTTTCGCAATAAGTACCCGGCCTATGCCCAGCTTTTGAAATGCGATATCGACCGCCAGGTCTGAGAGATAAGTGCAATAACTAAAATCGGTAAGCGCGCGACTCACGCCAATCAATTGTCCGCCGGATCTCGCCGTTACGATGACGTCTGCATTGCGAAGCATCAATTCAATACGATCGCCGTCTTCGACCGGGCGACGTTCAGCCAGGGTCGATCGCCGCAGAACGCTGATGAACTCGGCAGCCGACAATTGCGGTTCAAGTTGGTATTCAATGCTCATGAAATTCTGAAACCGTGGCAGATGCTGTGTGCGAAAGACATGAAACCGAAGATGATTCCGGTTAGAGTTTCGCATGTTCGCCCACCAACGCAAACCCTACGAAAGCTGAACCTATGCCCCACCGATACTTCCTGAATGTCATCATTTGCCTCGTGGCTTGTTGGGCGACTGCAATTGCGGACGAGATCCCAAAACCCAATGGGATGAAGCTGATCTATCAGCACGACTTTGAAGACCAAAAGATGGACCGATACGAACCCACCGACGCAACTGCATGGAAACTGGGCGAAAAAGACGGCAACCATTTTGCGTCACTGATCCGCAAAGACAGCAAGTTCGATCCGGAGTTCAGATCGCCATTTAATCGCAATCTGATTCGAAATCTGAAAGTCGGCACGTTTACGATGGATATCCGTGTTCAGTCCACGATTCCCGACTACAACCATCGCGACTTGTGCCTGTTCTTTGGATATCAGGACGACAGTCATCTCTATTACGTTCACATGGGCAAGGCGACTGACGATCATGCGAACCAGTTTTTCATCGTCCATGAAAAGCCTCGCACGAAGATTTCGACAAAGACGACATCTGGTACGCCATGGACCGACGAATGGCACAACGTTCGCCTGACTCGGAATATTGAAAGCGGAGAGGTTGCTCTCTATTTTGACGACATGAAGACACCGGCGATGACAGCAACCGACAAAACATTTGGTGAAGGTCGTGTTGGTTTCGGTTCATTCGATGACATTGGCAATTTCGACGATGTGCGCATCTACGTTCCGGAATAAACACCATGCGAGCCGTCGTATTTGACCAGACACTGCAATTCCGCACTGACGTTGAACTCCGCCCGCTCGGCTCCGACGACATCATCGTGGATGTCGTCAAAGCCGGGATCTGCGAAACGGATCTGCAGCTCTGCAAGGGCTACATGGGATTCAGCGGCACACTGGGCCATGAATTTGTCGGCATCGCCCGTTCTGGACGCTTCGCTGGCCAGCGAGTTGTCGGTGAAATCAACTGCGCGTGTCATGCGTGCGAGATGTGTCGGCGACAATTGTCCAATCATTGCCCGAATCGTACGGTCATCGGCATTGTCGCGCATGACGGTGCGTTTGCGGATTCGGTCGTTGTGCCGGAATGCAACCTGCACGTCGTCCCGGATCATGTCACCAACGACGAAGCGGTGTTTGTAGAACCCATCGCAGCAGCCTGCCGAATTGCCGAACAAGTCACGTTGACTGGCGGCGAAGTCGTGACGGTTCTTGGTGATGGTCGTCTTGGAAATCTGTGTGCTCAGGTGCTTCGGCATCAGGGCTGCAAGGTGCGAGTCGTCGGCAAGCATGATTTCAAACTTCGGATCCTTGACCAGCTTGAAATCCCAACGATCAAGCTCGACGTACTTCAGCCGCAGCGGGATTCTGACATTGTCGTGGATTGCACTGGATCGCCGACCGGTTTGACCACAGCACTGCAACTCGTTCGTCCCTGCGGCACGATTGTTCTCAAGACAACAGTCGCCGCCAATCAGACACTGCACATGGCCCCGTTCGTGATTGATGAGATTAAACTCATCGGGTCCCGCTGCGGCCCATTTGGTGATGCCCTTGAACTTCTCAACCAGCGCGCGATCTCCGTCGCGCCGCTGCTGACGGCCACATATCCTCTGGAAGCCGCAACGACAGCCTTTGAACACGCCGTCCGCAAGGATGCGTTGAAGGTGTTGTTTGAATTGCGTTGAAGTCTGACGGCTTCTTTGTTCGGACCTAACAAGGATTGTGAGCCCTTGACGCAAAGGAGCCTACCGGCTCCTTCGTTGTAGTTGTTGAGACAAATCACAACCCTAACAGCGGCAGGCTGTCGCGGAAAATCAGCCGTTCGATTGCCTCTTCATTCAGTCGTGGGAGTGCCGTCCCGGCCAGCATGGCATTGAGCCCCCGCAGTCCGTCAATCGAAGCCTGAACTGTGGTAAAAGGATAATCCGTGCCAAAGAGAACCTTGTCCCAGACGCCGTACTCCTGCACCAGCATCAGGCTGTGATACAACTGAAACGGACGGTAATGCAAAGCTGACAGGTCAGCATACACGTGCGGGTGTTTTCGAATCACGGCCACACATTCGCCCTCATACGGATGCCCCAGATGAGCGAGGATAAGGCGTAGTTCCGGGTAACGCGCGGCGACCGGATCGAGGTGTCTCGGCAAAGTGCATTCCAGTGGAGCCTGAGAGATAAACGTGGTCCCCGTATGCAGCAGCACAGGCAACTGATGCTGCTGAGCGTACTCCCACAATGGAGCCAGCCATTCTTCATCAGGACGAAAACCGGCGTACATCGGCATCAGTTTGATGCCTCGCAGACCGAGTTCCTGATGTCCGGTCTTCAGCTCTTTTTCCCAGCCATCCTGAGTAGGATCCAGCGATAGGAAGCCGATCAGTTGTTCGGGATGAGCGTTCACGTAATTCCGCACCGACAGGTCGTCCACCCAAAGCCCGCTGAGTCTGGCTTTGCCACCGAATACGATTGTCCGAACATTCGGCACGGACGTCCGCTGGTAGTCTTCAAAACGAACCGTCAGATCCAGTTCCACGCCTGCCTTGGCCCGGCGACTCTGCTGACAAAAATCGTCGTTGAAGTGATCCGGATAGCACCAGAAATGACTGTGGACATCAATGATGGGCATCGCGGTTCTCCACGGTTTTGAACACGAACGAGGACCAAAGAAGTCCGGCGACAATCAGAACACCCACGTTGATGTAGAAAATCGGATCCCACTGAGCGCGTCCGGTGAAACCTCTGGCTCCCAGTACGTCGGCGAGTTTTCCGACGAGGAACTGTGAACTCATAGCGCCAAAAACACCAACAGAGTTCATTAATCCAAACAAGGCACCGATGTGTTTTCCGCTGATGCCGATCGAGCACGTCCACCAGAGAGGTTGCGTGGCCTGAGTCGCGAAACAGGACAGCGCTGCGAAAAAAGCCGCGAGCCACGGATGACCGGAAAGCAGGCTGCACCCCAGCATCGCCGACGCGAGGAAGAACGAGCAGCCTCCCAGCATGCGTTTTCTGCCGACCCCTCCTCGAGAGGCGAACCAGTCCAGCAGGTATCCACCCGACAGAGTTCCCGCCGCCGAAAAGGCCAGCACCATCGACGCCATCAGACCGGCTTCCGTCGCTTCGACGCCTCGTCCGGACTGGAGATACTTGGGGAACCATGAAAAGTAGATGTAACTGTTGAAAGAACCGCAGGCCATGATCAGGCTCAGAAACCAGATGCTCGGATTTCCCGCCACAAGCCCCCACGGAATCTGCGAATGCACATTGGCAGCCGAAGCACCGCGTCCGATGTAAGCGACTTCCTCCGCGTTCGCCGCCTCATGGTCTGCCGGATCATCTCGGAACCAGCGGTAGAATCCTGCCGCCCAGACCGCCCCCACACTTCCGAACGCCACAAACGTCCAGCGCCAACCGATCACCTGAATCAGCCGCGCTGCCAGATACGGAGCCAATGCACCGCCAACCTGCGACGCCGCCAGCAGAACACCCTGAGCACGCCCGCGCTCATGATCGGGAAACCAGCGCGACATCACTCGGGCCACGTTCGGAAACGCACCTGCTTCGCCGGCTCCGAACAGGAATCGGACACCCACCAGCATCCACAACCCCGTGCAGGCTCCCGTGAACGCCGTAAAGGCCGACCACCACAGCGAAATTCTGGTGAGCACTCGTCGCGCCCCCAAACGATCTCCCCAGCGCCCGGTGGGAATCTCAAACAGTCCGTAGGCCAGTGTAAACGCCATCAAAAAATAGCTGGTCTGCGTGTTTGAAATCTTCAGATCCGTTTGAATCGAATCCACGGCCGCCGAAATACAGATGCGATCCAGATAGAGAACTCCGGACAACAGACAGAGCACGCCGAGTACTTTGAAGCGAGCTTTGGTCATCGTCGAGGATGCAATTGGCACATCATTGGATGCCGCCATCACATCATCGTAGACAGACGAATGAACGGCGTAGGGATTGCTATCCTGCTGGTCGCGTCCGTTCGAAGGAATGTCGGAAGCGTCGCTGTCCGGCGGCTGCGGCATAACATGATCCTTCGCTGAAAATGTTGGCAGTGAATATTGTTGGTAGTGAATATGTAGTTCGCGCGGCCAGCAATGAGCCCGGCGAGCGGAGCGGCGTCAGCCCTCCGGTACCTCTTTTTTGTACCGGCAAGCTGACGCATGCCGCTCGCCAATTCTCTCCATGATGCCCGCGTGTAGTACAAAACTCTGGAATGGAAGTGTCAAACAGGACTCAGCGATCCACTCGATATCGCTGCAGCAGCTTTTCATCCAGCTCAACGCCGAGTCCAGGACCATCAGGCACGATCGCCGAAGGAGGTCCCAGATTCAGCGGCTGCGTCAGCAGATCTGTTTCATGATATAGTGGCCCGATCGTGTCCGCCGGAAACGCATCGACGTCCACTTCCGGAAATGCCGCCGCCACATGCAGCATCGCCGCAGTGCCCACACCAAGTTCCAGATTGCTTCCAATGGTGCACCGCAAGCCTGCAGCTCGCGCGATCGCCACGATATCACTCGTCGCGGCGATCCCGCCGTGTTTCCCCGGATAAATGCTGAACACATCCACCGCGCGGTGATTTGCCAGGAGCCATGCATCCTGCAACGTGAAAATGCTCTCGTCAGCCATCAGAGGCGTCGAAGTCTTTTGACGCAGTTCAGCCATCGCCGCATGATCGCCGGGAGGAATCGGTTGCTCTGCCAGCAGCAGATTCACATCCTGAAGCTCTCGCAGGCAGTAGTGCGCCTGCTGAATTGTCCAGCCGCAGTTCGAATCAATGGTCACCGGAATGTCGGGACCGCAGACTTCCCGCACGGCCCTGACGCGAGCAATGTCGGTCACAGGATCCAGTCCCGTTTTGACTTTGACGCAGGTCACTCCGAGGGCCAGATGCTGCTCAGCCATCAAGCGAGACCCGGCGATATCACGAGCCCAGACGACCAGCTTGATGCGGACTCGATCACGCACTTTTCCGCCGAGCAGCTGATAGACAGGAAGTCCAACTGCCTTTCCGGCGATATCCCACATCGCCATTTCCACGGCTGCACGCGTGAACGGATTCAGCTTGACCGCAAACTCCATCGCACGGCGAATTGCGGTGATGTCGCGCGGATCACGCCCGAGCAGCACCGGTTCGAGACAGTCCCGGATCACAGCCATCGCCGTGGCCTGAGTCTCGCCGCTCCACAAGGCAGTGACCGTAGCTTCACCGAGGCCCGTCAAGCCTTCATCGGTATGAACGCGAACAATGACAAATGGCGACGTCGCATGTTCGCCATGAGCTGTCTTTGCTGTCATTCCGGGCTTTAGCGGAACACAGACCGGAATGGCTTCGATTTGAGTGATCTTCATGACGTTCTGCATTCAACTCATTCGCCGGCGTCTTCAGTGTTGTATGAAATCAGGCTGTTCACATGAATGGAATTCAGTCGTTGGCGGCCGTTAAGGAATGCCAGTTCAATGACAAATGCCGCTCCAACCACATCAGCATGCTGACGCTGAGCCAGCTTCATGCACGCTTCGATTGTGCCTCCCGTGGCCAGCAAGTCATCCACGAGTAACACTCGATCACCAGCACCAATTGCGTCGCAATGAATCTCCAGCGAATCGGAACCGTATTCAAGGTCGTAGCTGAATTTGTGCGTTTGCCACGGCAATTTTCCAGGCTTGCGAACCGGAACAAATGCTGCGCCAAGTTCCATTGCCAGGGGAGCACCGAACACAAAACCACGAGCTTCAGCGGCCAGGATTGATGTGACTCCTGCATCGCGAAACGGGGCAGCAAGTCGGCGAATAACTTCCTTCATAGCATCAGCGGATTTCAGCAGCGGCGTGATATCTCGAAACATGATGCCGGGCTTTGGAAAATCCGGAACGGATCGAATGTAGTCCTTCAGGTTCATACGGCTTTCGTTTCTTCAGGTGATTTTTTCTTGTTCTTTTGAAGGTGCCGGTGACAGCGTTCCCAGAATGCTCGAACTGGTGAAGCAAATGCAAACGCACAGAAAAGTACAGGAAGAGCCATTTCGAAAAAGACCAACACGACCACCAACGCAAAAACAATCTGGAGAATCTGCTTTCGATTCCTGCGGCCTCGAATCATCTGATTGAACAAGTGTGCGTAGCGAATTCGTGAGACCATCAGCAGTGCGACTGCCAGCGTTATCAGTGGCACAGCCAGGATCAGAGTTGGCAGCAGATAATCAACAGCCGGCGTTATCCAGCGAGCCACTTTACCTGTACTTAAGAGTTGAATTGCGATCGGAAACGACGCCACAACACCAGCGGCGGCTGGTGACGGGAGCCCGCTGAAAGAATCATGTGAATCATCTTCGTCGGTCTCCACATTGAATCGACCGAGTCTCAGCAATGCGCACCACATATACAGTACAGCAATCGCCCACAAGATTCTGGGGAGAATTTCCAGCAGCACCTGCGGAATTTGGTTGTACGGAGCAGTCAGGATCGCGTCCATCCGATGATGATCGGGATGAACAAGCTGAAGCATGATGAACGCCGGGGCAACTCCGAAACTGATCGCATCGCACAAACTGTCGAGTTGAGCACCGAAGCTCGAGGTTTGATTCGTGAGTCTTGCCGCACTTCCGTCGAGAGCATCGAAGAGCATGGCCAAAAAGATCAACTTTGCGGCCGTAAACAGCTCAAGACCCTGGAAATGATCCGGGCCGACTTTTGCAGCAATGGAGATCGCTCCGAAGCCACATGCCGCATTACACAGAGTCAGCAGCGTTGGCAAAACCGCGAATACTTTTCGATGGCGGATTTTGCGTGACGGAGCCGATGGCTCAATGTCAGTGTCAATGTCGGACATGAAGTGTCGGCCTGTTATCAACTCTGTGAATACTGTCGGGAGTCGCTGTAGCGGAAGGTCGACACGCTCACTTGCCGGGAGAAAACTACTTTCCTGTCACATATGCGGCGAGCACACTGGTTCCAGCGATGACTTTATCCCCAAGTCGCACGCGGATTTCAAGACCTTCCTCCGCCGGAAGCACAAGTTCTGTCCGTGAACCCAGTTTAATCATCCCAAACTGTTCGCCTCGAGACAATTCGTCGCCTGGTTTCAGCCAGCAGACAATTCTGCGAGCAATGGCACCGGTGATTTGTCGCACGACCATGCTGCGAAACGGTGCCTGATTTTCCTCCATCATCACCGCCAGTTGTTCGTTTTCCCTGGCCGACTCAGGACGCAGGGCGTTGAGATATTTTCCTGGTCGATACCGCAACCCGACAACTCGCCCGGCGACAGGCGCTCGATTGATGTGAACGTTGAAGATTGAAAGGAAGATGCCAATTTTTTTTGCAGGTCCGCCGATGTAGTCGTCGAAAGGAATTTCTTCGATATCGACGATCTTTCCATCTGCAGGTGATACCACCAAACCCGGCTCCGGCGGAATGATGCGAGTTGGATTGCGGAAGAACCACGCAATCAGACCACAGATCACAGCGGCCGTGACTGCCAACAGGATTGCAACAATTCGCATGGCTCCGCTGGACTGACTGGCCAACCATCCGAAGCCTGCAGTCGCGACGGTAGCGGTACCACACATCAGAAATAATTCAGCCAGTCCGACACGTGCAAACGGCAATTGATCTCGCCAGGCAAATGGATCATCCTTGAGATCCCAGTACCAGCCGCCTTGATTGCGGTAGAACTTCAGATCGCGTGGATCAAGAACTTCATGTGGACACGGATTAAAGTCGCCCTTGCGACACGCGGCCATGCGGGCCACATACCCGCGACGGAACGTTTTCAGCCAGCAGCGTCGTACTCTGCCCCATGCTTTTTCCAGATGGATAACAACGCCGCTGCCGGGCTGAATGTCCTTTAACTGTGAATCCATCGGCCACAATTCGCGCGGACCTGTGCGAACTGATTTTTTGGGCAGTGGATTGGATGCTGCAGGCGATTGAGAAGATTCAGACATGTCACCATTCAATTAAACACGGTCGCTCAGGTACGCGTCGCCTAAAACGGCCATCCTGTCCCGATGAAAATCCTGCTCTTTTACTTGTTCGTAATCCTAATCTTACTCTTAATCCTAATCAGTTTTGTCAGGCATCGATTGCGCCGTAACATGCGGGCTGGGAACCGATCAAGAGTAAGACTGCGAACAGGAAAGGCAGATGGAATGACTACTGTGGCGGCTTAACTGCATCGCCAGCTGCTGCGTTCGCTGCACTTGGGGTTACCGGAGAAACCTTAATCTCATTTGGCTTATTGAACATGACAAGCAGCATGCCTGCGATCGCAACGAAGAGTCCAATGTAGAACGAACCGCTAAAAGACTCAAACTTTTTCCCGTGTGCAAAGATCGTCACTGAGGCAATGGTATTAATAATCGGAGCACCAGCAAAGACCATGGGAGCCACGATCAATGGAGCCATAGAACCGGCCTCCTTAGCGGCGAAAATCACACACAGAGCTCCTGCGGCTCCGGCGACGCCGGCCAAAAGGCCATAGGTGACGCTTGAGCTGCCCCAATTGGGTGCGCCTTTTTGTGTAGGATCGTTCTTGAAGAAAATAAAGAAGCAAGGAACCAGCACCGCGACCAGAAAGTAGGCAATCCCGACCATCAGGAAAGCACGCAGGTTGCTGCCAAACCTGTTTGCGGCATCATGGACAAGCGGCACATAGACGCCCCAGGAAAGTGCAGCACCGGCCACAAAAGCGAATACCGTCCACTTAATATTCATGTTGAGATCTTTCGGTAGAGTCAATGAGGCCAAAGCCTGCCGGAACCTGTCGAGGGGAGCAGTTGGGGGGTTGTACAAAGGAACTGTCAATTCGGAATGCAGGGAACCTCAATGATCCATGCGTGACAATCGCCGCATTGTAGAGGTCAGTCTCGGTTTGAAAATCGAACGGCGACGGTGATCGTCAATTCCGAGACTCATGGCTCCGCTGATTCTGCGTCGACGTACAGAAAAACAGCCTACTTTGAAAAATACCACTGCTGAGCGAAATACCAGGTCGTCAGCGAGATGCCGATGCCAATCACGATTCTCCGCACGAGCGTCCGGTCCAGCCTGCGCGCCAGAATGGCTCCCAGCCATCCTCCAATCGACGCTGATACCAGCATCGGAATTGCCAGTTGCCAATCGACATTTCCAGAGATTACGAAGACTACGACAGCGATGCCATTGATCAAGCCTGCCAGGATCGTCTTCATGCCGTTGACATGATGAATATTGCCCAGTTGCAGCAAACTCAAGCTACTGAGCATCAGAATTCCGAGCCCTGCGCCAAAGTAACCGCCATACAAACCAATCAGCAATTGGAAACCGAACACGAGCCACAAGTAGGTGCGGCTGGGTTTTACCGCGGCTGGATTTTCGGAAGCGTTCCCGTCTGACGCAGCCTTCAACCTGGCCGCAGGTACCAATCGCGGCTGCAGGATAAACAGAGCCGTTGCAAGCCCGATCAGCCAGGGAATCATCGCTTTAAACGATGATTCAGGAGCAACAACGACGATCCATGAACCGATCACACCGCCAATCAGACTCGGCACCGCCAGCCAGCGCACCCATGACCACAACTCGCGCAACTCACGTCGATAACCCCAGGCCCCCGACATAGCTCCAGGAAACAACGCAACGGTATTTGTCGCGTTCGCAATAATGGAAGCGTTGGGCGTTCCGCCAAGAAACCAGAGCAATGCAGGAAAAGTGAGCAGCGTACCACCGCCGGCCACTGAATTGATCGCACCTGCGATCAACGCGGCTGGACACAGAATAAGATACGCCCGCCAAAGTTCCATCGCAGTGTTTCAGTCGCCGGATTCGTGTTAAAGTGGAGTGCGTTCAGCCACGAGTTCTAACAGAGTTCCGCGTCCTACAAAGCGACTTGACTCTGGTTTCATCGCGAGAATTGCTCGCTGCTGAACAATTCCCTGAAAAACTGCGACACCTGCGAACCACCGTCCGCCAATGTCTTTGCAGACAATTTACTGTCAGCTGTGGGCCTTCTCTTTGCTCAATCCCCAGGAACAACTTGATGTTGGTGACCGATTGCGGAATGGCGATCGGACCGCTTGGGCTGCGCTGTACGAGAATTACAGCGTCGCAATTTGGCGACTCACGGCCAGGCTTGTAGGTTCAGACGCAGCGGGAGTGGCCGATATCGTGCAGGAAGTATTTCTCGCTGCCGCAGGATCAGCCAGGCGATTTGATCCGGAGCAAGGGACGCTGTGGAGCTGGCTTGCGGGCATCACGCATCGGCAGGTTTCGAATTACTGGCGTAAAGCGGAACGCGCTGATCGCTGGAGAGCATTGGCGGAGAGTGGACGATTCGATGTTGCGGCGTTGCTGGAATCTGATGAAACACCAGAAGACATTTTGGAACAACGCGAATTGGCGAATCTTGTGCGACGTGTTCTTGCTGAACTTGCGACGGACTATGCGATGCTGTTGACATCAAAGTACCTGGATGATCGCAGTCTGGAAGACATTGCGGCTGATATCGGAAGTTCTGTCGAAGCCACAAAATCAAAACTGGCTCGCGCACGGCGTGAGTTCAGGGCGGCGTTTGAGTTGCTTGTTGGCTCTGATCAGGGAGCCCCATTGTTATGACGAACGAAGTTGAACCAGAACCAGATGAACCCAAAATCGCAGCACTGATGCGAATGCTGCAGACCGATGCGATCGAGCCCGACGCTGCGGTGCTGGAATCACTGCGTATTCAGGCAGCAGCGAAGTTTGAAGAGGCGGAACGTAGGACGGGTCTCCAGACCCGTCCTGACACAGACAGTGAATTGCCAAGCCAACGGAATGCATCTTCGTCGATCGAAGTTCAATCGGACGGATCAAGAATCGCACGGACGGGACTGGACACCCGTCCTGCGAAAATACCGCTTCCCACAACGACAACCCAACACACGCGGAGCAAACCGATGATCACTTTTCTGGCATCACGAAGTCTCGCCACGATCGTCGCCATCGTGTCGGCGATTGCCTTGTGGTTCAATCTGTCGCCAACATCTTCAGCGCTGAGTTCCACTCCCTTTTCCAAAGTACTCAGCGAGCTTCGCAGCGCGAATTCGCTGCAACTGAAGGTCAGCAAAGATGGCGTTGCCGCGAACGTGCTGGTGCGTGCTCCGAGCCTGGTGCGATGGGAAGAGTCGCCGCGGAAATACCAGATCGCAGCAGGTTCGCGGTTGTGGAAGATTGATGAAGCAGAAAACACGGTCACCGAATCGGATTCGCCATGGTTCCTTGGCCCCCAGGAACAGATCGACTTGCTCGGGCTGTTGAATGCCGGTGTTTCCGACGCTACCAGACTTCTCGACGCGCGGCCGGTCGAACAGGCGACTCGCGATGGGCGAAAGTGTTTGATCTATCGAGTTGCGCTGCCTGCAGGAGGCGAGCGGATTGATGTCGAAGCAGCAGCCGATGCGAAGAGTTTGCAACTCGTGGAAATCCTCGCATGGAAATCCGGAACGAAACGCACTGGCCCGCCGCTCGCGGAAATGCGATTGGTGTCGATGAATGTCCCGGTGGCGGACGAAAAGTTCGGTGTCTCGAAGTCGCTCACCGAAGACGGACGTATTGGCAAGATCAGCGATGCTCAAGGCATTGTTGTGTTGCGACCACTGCTGGCAAAACGCTGGACGCCGATCTGTCGTGAGACGCTGCTGCGTCCGGGTGACTGGATCCGCACGGAATTGCGAGGGGCAAATGCGGTCAAGGTCACGTTGTCCTCGGAGGTAGAATTGACGCTGGGACCGGGAACGCTGCTGGAATGCATTTCGCCAACAGACGCACGGTTGCATACCGGCACAGTTCAAACGGTGTCGCCGGACCTGAGTACGGTTGAAGAGTCGTGGAGATTCTCCTTGCTGGGGCCGGGCACTGAGAAACGATTTGTGGACATCGGGAAAACACTCATTGTGCGAGTGGACCGCGACGAAAAACTGGTCGATATCGCTCAGACGCCGCCGTGGCTGGCCGGCTTTGAGGGCACATCAAACAACGAATCGCTGGGTTCCCTCATCGTGACTCTGCCCGATGGTCGCAATGAACCATTGACAGTCGGCTATCACAAAGTCAGCGTCGAAATCCGTGATCAGATCGCACGCACGACAATCGAAGAATCGTTCGTCAATCACACGGCAGGACGGCTCGAAGGCGTGTTCCATTTTCCACTGCCGCAAGATGCGTCGATCAGCGGCTTTGGCATGTGGATTGGCAATGATCTCGTTGAAGCTGACGTTGTCGAAAAGCAGCGAGCTCGGGAGATTTACGAAACGATTCTTCGCGAAAAACGTGATCCGGGATTGCTGGAATGGACGGGCGGCAACATCTTCAAGGCTCGCGTGTTCCCAATCGAAGCGCGGTCGGAAAAGCGGATTAAGATCGTCTACACGCAGGTGCTGCCGCTGCGTGCGAACCGTTATCGATATTCGTATGGTTTGCGAAGTGAGTTATTGCGGACGTCGCCTTTGCGAGAATTGTCGCTGACGGTTACGGTCAATTCGGCACTAGCGTTGAAGAGCGTGACGTGCCCGACGCATACGACGCGTATTGCGACTTCCGGCGAGGGGGGGGGGGGGAGCCCACCCAAAAACAAACG
>JANOZG010000502.1:0-2128 GCA_031429275.1 Planctomycetota bacterium | reverse complement strand
AACGGCGTCACCGAATGCATAACAGGATCCGGCCCGAGCACAAAGTCTTTAGCCGCACTCCACGCGGAAGGACTTCCCAGCACCGGCAGACTGCGAACCCACACGCGATAGGCATCGCCGGGATTCAAATTGACTTCAATGACGCTGTTGCCGAACACACTGAAACGTGGCTCATTCACCCGCTTCCTCACCGGCGGCATCGACGGATGCGTCAGATTCTGAATCCAAACGTCATACTGAATCGCCCCAGCAACGTCGGCCCACGCCAGATCCGTGCCACTGACCGCCGTTTCTCTCGCGAGGCGATCGACTAATGTGATCTCCGATGGCGACGTGACGGCGATTATCGTGTCGATGCGAAAGAGCTCGGTGCCAACAGCTTCAGTCGCGGCAGCGAAAGCAATTCCACCGCCGTATTTTGTGAACGTCGTTGCAGGATCAATCACAAGCGTTTCATCCAGATTTGCGGTAATCTTAAGCGTGCCATCAATAGTTCCGTCACTTATCCAGATGGTCCGCAATCCCGTTGCGGGATCCAATACTGTGAACATCACCTTGCCGTCAACCACGCTCCAGTTTTGGCCAGCGGAAGGATCGGTCACCGGACCAAACTGATGCAATCGCCGAGTCCCTTCAGAAGTCCCATCGCTGGCCCAGAGACTTCGGCCTGCTGGCTCATCAGCAACGAATACAAGTTTTCCATTGAGGTTGGTCAGGTTTCTTGGGCGACTGCCGACGTCGCCCGGAAGGATATCTTTGACGAGTGATGTTGTTTCAACGGAGCCTTTGGTCTTGAACAACTCAAAGCCGGTTGCGGGCGAAAAGATTGACATGAACAGCGTGTCGTCTATGGAGGCAAATTCTTGTGGACTGTGCAGACTCAGCTGTGTTGACAGGGCACCGAGGATTTTCGTGCCCTCAATCGTGCCATCTGTCACGGCGGTCTCGGATCCCATTTGGAAATAGACTTTGTCGCCGGCAACGGTTAACTGTCGAGGGATGGTGTACCAATTCTGCGATAGGTCACCCAACATGAACGTACCTGCCTCGGTCCCATCGGACTTCCAAAGTTCGTAGCCGTGCAGGCTATCATCTGCGACAAAGTAGATGCTGTTTCCTATCGACACTGATTCGAAGATCGTTGATGTCGAATCAAACTTGTGCACCAGCACCGTCTCAGCTGCTGTCCCTTTGGTCTTCCATAATCCCAAAGAGTTTGTGCTTGCTGCACCCTGGAACATCGAATAGACAGTGTCTCCTGCTACAGCCAACGTCGCCCCAAGGTAGTATGGCACGAAAGCATCGCCTCTGACTTCGTGAACGCCGGAACTATTGGCGGTCCAAACATTCGTTCCATTGAAATAGGATCCAACAAAGAACAAAGAACCGTTCGCATTCACCAGGGATTGAGCTGTCGGCGAACCACTCATCGGCTGACTCGTGCCATGTGCCCCGCTGGGTGCCTTCCAAATGCCTCGAAACGTTGGAGGATCGCTACTATCGGCCGTGAAGTACAAATCGCCGTTCACATTCGTCAGCTCACTCGGTGAAGAGTCTGAATTGCCGGTTTGTATCTCCTTCAGCATTCGCGTGCCGTCCGTTGTGTCGTCAGAGGCCCACAACGCAGTGCCATGAATCCCATCGTCGGCAGCCATAAACAGTGTCGAACCAACTCCAACTAAAGTTGAAAGTCTAAAGCCGTGCCCTGAAGGGTCCACGTGTGTCAACCCACGCAATTTTTCTGTAGTCCCGTCCAACACCCAGATTTCCAGCCTCCCAGCTTCCATGCCAACGAAATAGAGATTTCCGCCGGCTCGAACCATCCTTCCGTTGAATATTGATGTACCGGAAGTCACTTGCCCGGTTCCAGCACTCGTCCCATCGGTTTTCCAGAGCTGTCCACTCTGAAAGAAGTAGGCCTTGCCGTTGAATTCAGTTAACGGGACGCCGTTGGACGGACTCAAAAACTGAATACCATCGGTCGTACCGTCGGTCCGCCAGAGTTCAATCTGAGGCCCATTTTCGTATGTCAAAAAGACATTCGATCCAATAGTAAGTTCTATCCTGACTCGGGAATCCAAAGGTTGGGGCTCAATGTCCGAAACGCTATGTGCGCCAACGACGCTAT
>JANOZG010000501.1:0-2507 GCA_031429275.1 Planctomycetota bacterium | reverse complement strand
GGCAAAGCTTCTTGCATTGGTTCAACAACATCACTCGGCGAGCCATTTATCATGAACCTTCCTGGTCCATGCAACTTACCGATGGTGAGTGTCATACTCGTGAACTGGAACCGCTGTCAGGACATTCTGGACAACATTCGGTGGCTCCGCAATCAAACATGGCAGAACCATGAGATTATTGTTGTCGACAATGGATCAACGGATGATTCACTTAGAGCGTTGAGATCAATCGAGGGTCTTCGACTGGTCGAGTTGTCGGAAAACTTCGGTCCAACGCGTGCTCGCAATGAGGGGATTCGGGAGGCCAATGGCGAGTTCATTTTGCTGCTGGACAGCGACAGTTACATGGGTCGTACCGGAATTGCAAAACTGGTTGTACGAATGCAACAGGATCCATCGATTGGAGTTATTGGATGTCGAATCCTGAACTGGTTCACCGGTGATATCGATCAGTGGTTCTATCCGGGAAGCTATGAACAATTTGGAGACACAGAGTTTGAGACGTATTCTTTCTCGGGAGCGGGTGCATTGCTGCGCACGTCAGCCGTTCGTTCCGCCGGTGGTTTCTGGGATGAATTGTTCATCTATAATGAAGAAGTGGATCTGTCGATAGGAATAATTCGCGGAGGGCATCGCATTATTTACAATCCCGATGTCCCAGTCTTTCACCGGTGTTCTCCGTCGGGACGTGTGCCACCGCAGCGGTATTATTACTATCAGATTCGCAATTGGATTTGGATTCTTTACCGCCATTACCCGTGGCGACAACGCTTGATTCGAATGGGGTGTTTATCCCTTGTGTATCTCATCAAGGGCTTCCGAGCGGGGCAATTGGCAGCGTCGTTGCGAGGGATCATCGACGGACTGCGAGGCACTCGATGGATAGATCACTATTCTTCAAAGCTGAGTGCATCGCAGGTGCAAAAACTGGCTGCGTTGAATCGCCGATGGCGAATCCGTCGCGAGCTCAGATAACCAGCCGTGGCTGTGCTGTAATTTCAATCACTGTGACAAGATCGGAAATTCGCCAAACAGCAAGCACCGGGACGTGTTGCGTCATCGGATTTAGACGGCTCAGGCTTCGCAGTTGAACGGTCATCGCTAATCGCCTTCTTACTTTTTTATGCGTTGGATACGTGCCTGAAAACCTCCTCAGTACGCCAAAGAGTTGCCCGACGTTGTACAAGCCTGTTGTGATGACGGCCACGATTGAGTCAATTCCAGCGGTCATGTCATCGTCGACTCAGCAGATCCCTTCGCTGGATGGCATTCGCGCCGCGGCAGTCGCAATCGTATTTATGGCACACGCCGGACTGGACCATATCATTCCGGGCGGCTTTGGCGTCACGGTCTTCTTTTTCCTGTCGGGGTTTCTGATCACCAGTTTACTGCGGCAGGAGTACGATCGCCATGGGAAAATCCATCTTAAACGATTCTACTTGCGACGTATCATCCGCATCTGGCCACCCATGTACCTTGCACTCGCCGTGGTGCTGGTGCTCTGCAAACTCGACGTCGTTGAATTTGCAAACCCGTTCAACGAGGCGTTGCTTTTCCAATTGATACATGTAGGGAATTACCAGCAGATTTATGGACAGTCTGCAGGCATGCCCGGGACCAGTGTGCTTTGGTCGCTGGCCGTTGAAGAACACTTTTATCTATTCTGGCCACCAGTGTTTTGCTTGCTTTACTCCCGGTGGTCACCTCGTCAACTAAGTACTCTGCTTTGGGGAATGTGTCTGGCAGTTCTGGTGTGGAGGTGCGTGCTTGTCGAATACTGGCACGTTTCAGAATGGCGAACGTATGCAGCGACCGACGCGCGGATCGATTCCATTATGTTTGGCTGCATCCTCGCACTCTCCAGCAATCCCTTTCAAAAAAACTTGTGGAGCCCGCCTCGAGTGCAATACATCGGGTGGCTCTGCGCATCAGGAATATTGCTTGCCGCAGCTTTTGCTATCAGGAATCCGGTATTCCGGGAAACGCTTCGATACACAGTTCAGGGAGTTGCACTGATCCCGTTGTTTTATCTGGCGGTTAGCCAACCCGGAAACCTGCTTTTTCGTTGGCTCAATTGGCCTGGGGTGCGTTTTATCGGCGTGCTCTCGTATTCAATTTATCTTTCACACTTTGTAATCCTGCATGTTCTTACGAGAACTCATGAGGGGCATCCCTTGTTGGTCGCCTGTCTGGCAGCTGCGGCGACGATTGCATATGCGATTTTTGTTCACTACTTGGTTGAACGCCCGTTGCATGAAGTTCGAAAAAAACTCCGAGGGTGATTCTGTTTCTCCTTCTGGGTTACCGGGAAGCGACTTCTCGTCGATGTCAAATTCAACCGCCGTGACTGGTTAAACACAAACTCTGCCGAACGTAGAATCTGAAGCCCCATCGGTTGCACTCTTCAGGCGAACGAATAACTTCGATCTTCTGCGATTTCTGTTTGCAGGTTTGGTCATGTCTTCTCACTCGTGGTTGCTTGGTGCAGGCGGCGAACAGCACGAGCC
>JANOZG010000500.1:0-5735 GCA_031429275.1 Planctomycetota bacterium | reverse complement strand
CGGCTATCTGACATCCCTGATGCAGGAACTCGCCATTCCAGCATCGAGTCAAGTACTGGTGTTTTCCAAGACCAGCCTGCAGATCAGTCGCATCACACCGAAGACGCCACGCGCTGTTTACTTCAATGATGACGTCTACCTTGGATGGGTACAGAATGGAGATGTGGTCGAAATCTCTGCCGCTGATCCGCAGCTTGGCGGCACGTTTTACACTCTGGATCAGCGAACCACTGATAGTCCCGTCTTCACGCGAGAAACTGCCAGATGCATTCAATGTCATGGCTCCAGTCATACGCGTCGGACTCCCGGGCACATTGTTCGATCGGTATTTCCCGATTCCGGCGGACAGCCGGTGTATCGGCTGGGAACGCACCTCACAGACGACACCAGCCCGTTCGCTGAACGGTGGGGTGGCTGGTATGTGACCGGTACGCACGGTCAGCAGCGTCACATGGGAAACTGCATACTGGCGGATGAATCAGTTTCAGAGAAACTCAACGTTGAATCGGGGGCGAACGTCACGGATTTGTCGTCCCGCTTTCAGCTTCGACCATATCTAACGCCGCACAGTGACATCGTTGCACTGATGGTGCTGGAACACCAGGCGACGATGCACAACTATCTGACCGCCGCAAATCATTCCGGTCGTATCACAATGCGCGACTCGGACATCATGAACAAAGCGCTGGAGCGGCCTGAAGGGTTCGAATCAGAATCCACATCGCGACGATTTGCATCGGCAGCAGAAAACGTTGTTCGCAGTTTGTTGTTCTGCGATGAAGCACAACTGACCGACGCGGTAAAAGGGACCAGCGACTTCGCGGCAGAATTTTCCTCGCGTGGCCCGGATGATTCTCAAGGCCGAAGTCTGCGTCAATTTGATCTGCAGAAGCGACTGTTTAAGTTCCCTTGCAGCTTCTTGATTTACTCCGATTCGTTTGCGGCTTTGCCGAACGGCGTGAAGTCGCGAGTCTGGAAGCGGCTGAATGAAATCCTGTCCGGGGAGGATACGTCGTCAAAGTTCGCGCATCTGAGCCCCGAAGATCGAAAGGCCATTCGTGAAATCCTGCTGGAGACACACTCCGAAGCTGCAATGCTGAAATAGAATGCCGTTTAACCCGTGGCCTGCAGGCCAGGCCGGTTGAGCTTTTTCGTGGACAAGCTTATCGGCCACGGGTTAAACGATAGCTGCCTGAGTTCACATGAATCCAATAGTGCGCTAGCCCGAAACCCCGGTGCTTCCGTTGACGTGCGACTTCATGATTCAGAGTCTATACTCTCTGGCGCGGCTTGTGACGCTTTTGTTTCGGTGCTCGCCTCGGAGTCCTTCCCGATGTTACGCCCTGCTGTGGTTCTTCTGTGTCTTGTCACGTGCCTATGGTCCGCTGAGTCCGCCGATGACACACCGCCGCCAGCGAAAGATGGCAATCGTCTGGCATACCTCGACGAATGCAATCCATGGTATCCGCACAAGGATTTTCCGAAGCTGATCACTCCGCAGTGGGTCGGTGAAGAGGGCGTTGAAGCCGTCATCGTGCTGGCCATCGACGACATGCGAGATCCCGCGAAGTATGAACAGTACTTGCGGCCGATTTTGAATCGATTGAAGCAGATCGACGGCCGTGCTCCCGTCAGTATCATGACGAATGAAGTCAAGCCGGATGATCCGCAACTGCAGAGTTGGCTCGGCGAAGGTTTAAGCATCGAATGCCACACGATCGATCATCCGTGTCCGATTTTGCAGGGTGGGGACTTTGCTAAAGCGAAATCCACTTACGACCGCTGTGTCGATCTGATGGGGACGATTCCCGGCAACAAGCCCGTGGCCTTTCGCACGCCATGTTGCGATTCATTGAACACAGTCAGCCCTCGCTTCTTTGCCGAGATCTTCAACAGCACAACAGAGAAGGGCAACTTCCTGCAGATCGATTCGTCCGTCTTTACGTTCTTCACGTCCGAAGATGAATCGCTGCCCAAAGAACTGGTGCTTGACGCCAACGGCAAAGAGCGATTCTGGAAGTACCTGCCGAAGAACAACAAGTACGGCGGGAACACTCATGACAACTTCGTCAACTACATCAAGAACTATCCGTATCCGTACATCATCGACAATTCCTGCTGGGAAATCCCGTGCATCGCCCCCAGCGACTGGTCCGCTCAGCATCTCCACGGCATCAACAATCCCGTCACCATCGAAGACTGGAAAGCCGCGATTGATCTGACTGTTCACAAGCAAGGCTGCTTTGGTCTTGTCTTTCATCCTCACGGCTGGATCAAGCCGGAACAAGTTGTGGAGATGATTGACCATGCTGTCGCGAAGCATGGAAAAAAGGTGAAGTTTCTGAATTTCAAGGAGGTGGGTGATAGGTTGAATCGGAATCTGATTGTTCAGGAAATTCCGAATGCTAAGGGCGCAATTCGAAACGCAGATACGATCCTGGGCTTGAGGTTTGAAGACCTCAACAGCGACGGAGTCATGGATCTCGTCTATGGCAACAAACGTGTAAAGTTCCTTGGGGATAGAAATGTATCGAACTCAGAGCCAGTGACTCTATTCTGGTCCGATGACTCATTCCGCGCCGAACGCTTTCCTTTTGTCATCGATTGTCGATCTGGCCAGGAAATGATGCTCAGCAATCCGACCGTCCTCTTCTTCAACTCAGCACCAGATAGACGATTGTCTGTGTACCGATCCCCGCCGTCTTACTTGCCGCCCGGAATTGTTGGAACATCTGCCGGATCTGCACTGATGTGGACAATGGGAGCGTCTGAGGACAAGCCAGTCCGAGTCAATATTTTGTCTGAGGTGGCGAAGTCGGGCGATGCGGTGCGATTTCTGTTTTTCCGAGATCTGGATCATGATGGAATTTCGGAAGCGATTGGTTACGTTGGTGAAGATGCCGTTGTGTTTAAACAGGTCGCTGAGGCTGGCCAGAATGTTTGGAAGCCAACGGCACTACAGATTCCACAAGGTCAACGGCTGGACGCAGTCTGTCTTGCAGACATAGATTTGAATGGCATCGACGATCTTGTCGTTTCGAGTGATGACTCACTTCAAATTTTTTTCACCAAATCATTCTCAGATTCCTGGATAGAATCGATCGATTTCCCAAACGCAGGCTTTCCTTTCGTTCGTGAAGAAGTCCTTTCTCTGTATTTCGGCAATCTTCGACTCAACAACGGGTTCTTCATCCGCGACCGCCACTTTTGCTGGATCAACGAAGACACGGCCACGCTGCCGGATTTGATGTACCGGGTTTCATTTGATGAAATCCTCGCGGAACATAAAAAGGCGAGCGGCAGGGCGTCAGCCCTCCGAGGCAACGACGCGGGAAAAGCAGAACGCGGAGATCAAACGGCCGAAGCGGGCGATTCGAAATCTGACATCTCAAATTTGAAATCCCATGATCCGATCGCCGCTTACGATTCAGTTCCAATCGGCGCAGCGGTTGTTGACATCACACCCGATTATCCAGTGCGACTCACGGGCTACGGCAATCGCCTGAAAGAATCCGAGGGCGTGGCCGCGAAAATTCACGCGCGGGCGTTGGTGATTGGTCGGCCTAAAGTAGCCGTCACGCTCCGCCGTGACCAGCCCCCGAAAACGCCACATGATTCAATCTCGCCCGACCCCAAATCACAAACAGCAGATCAAACGAAAGCGGCATTGACCGGTGGAAGCGAAAGCTCGGGGGCTCATCACGCGGAGCGTGATGGCTACGTTGTTTTAATCACCGTGGACAACTGTGGTGTGCCAATCGAAATCACCGATGCGGTTTACGATCGCATTAGCGCCAGGCATAACATTCCTCGCGAACGATTTGCGATTTCTTCGACGCACACGCACTCCGGACCATGGCTGCGTGGCTTCGCACCAAATATCTTTGCGGAGATTCCCGATGACCATTTGGCTCATTTGACTCAGTACGAAAGGGATCTGATTGAGAAGCTCGTGAAGGTCGTCGGAAAAGCCATCGACAGTCAGCGCCCGGGACATCTCTCTTACGGTTTCGGTGAAGCGGGTTTTGCGATGAATCGTCGGGCCCTCGCGAATGGGAAATGGTCTGGTTTTGGTGAAGTGCCTGATGGGCCGACTGACAAGCGAGTTCCCGTGCTGGCGGCTCATGATGTTGAAGGTAAGCTCATCGCCGTGCTGGCGAATTACGCGTGTCACTGTACCACGGAAACGGGCGAGTTCAATCAGATCAGCGGCGACTGGGCCGGCTTCGCCGCCGATATGCTCGAAGCCGATCACCCCGGTGCCGTGGCCTTGATCGCGATCGGTTGCGGAGCCGATGCAAATCCGTCGCCAAGAGGAACTCACGAGCAGGCCAAAGTGCATGGCCGGACGATGGCGGATGAAGTGACGAGAGTTCTGGCAAATGTAGCCGTCACGCTCCGCCGTGACGAGCCCCCAACATCGCTACGTGATTCAAGCTCGCCCAAAATTAAATCACAAACTGCAGATCAATTGAACGAGGCATTGGCTGATGGCAGCGAAAACACAGGTGCTCATCACGCGGAGCGTGATGGCTACTTAAAACGCATCAACCCCGTCATCACCTGCAACATGGCCCGCATCAATCTGCCGCTCGGGCCCATTCCATCGCGAGAAACCTGGGAGCAACAGGCGAAAGAACCAGGCGTGTCAGGTTCGCGAGCAAAATACTTCCTGCAGATGCTCGACGACGGCAAAGAGATCCCGACAACAATTCCTGACTACCCCGTCCAGACCTGGTGCTTCGGCGAAGACCTTGCGATGGTGTTTCTGGGTGGCGAAGTCGTTGTGGATTATTCGATCCGTATGAACGAGATGTTCGACGGCGATCGTTTGTGGATCAATGCATACAGCAATGATGTGCCGTGCTACATCGCATCAGCTCGAGTTCTCCGCGAAGGCGGATACGAATGCGATTCGTCGATGCTGTACTATCGCCGACCGACCAGGCTCGCACCAGAAGCCGAAGACGTTCTCTGCGATGCCGTGCAGAAGATCATGCCGCATGTGTTTTATTCAGAAAAATTGCAGCAGGATTTTCCCGCTCCGAAATCGCCCGAAGAATCTCTGAAGACGATGACGACCAAGCCCGATCTTCGCGTCGTGCTGGCGGCATCGGAACCGCTGATTCGAGATCCGGTTGCATTCGATTGGGACGAACGCGGTCGTTTGTGGATTGTGGAGATGGGGGATTATCCGAGTGGGGAAAATGTAGCCGTCACGCTCCGCCGTGACGAGCCCACAACGGCGCCACCTGATTCAATCACGCCCGCTGCTGAATCACAAGGCGTGCATCGGGACAACGTGGCATTGGGCAATGACGGTGAAAACTCGGGGGCTCATCACGCGGAGCGTGATGGCTACATTGGTGGTCGTGTTCGAATGCTTGAAGACACCGACAAGAACGGCGTGTACGACAAGGCGACGACGTTTCTCGACAACCTCGCATTCCCCAACGGCATTCACTGCTGGCGAGGCGGCGTCATCATCACGATGGCTCCCGAAATCTTCTACGCCGAAGACACGGATGGAGACGGCAGAGCCGACGTCCGCGAAACGATGTACAAGGGCTTCGTCGAAGGCAACCAGCAGCATCGCATTAACGGGCTGCGCTGGGGACTCGACGGTTGGTTGTATCTGGCGAATGGTGATAGCGGCGGTGAGATTGCAGGGACGGGATTCATCCCGGCGAGCGGTGGGCGGCGGCCCGCCCGTACATAGACTGCGAACCGTACCG
>JANOZG010000499.1:0-2311 GCA_031429275.1 Planctomycetota bacterium | reverse complement strand
GATTCATCGTACTCAAGCACCTGCCATCCGGAATCCTGTTTCACGAAGTACACGTCCGGGAGCAATCCGCCACCTGCTCCTCGACATTCCAGCACCGCACCATCAATGATTGCATCGGTTCCGATGTCACGATTGAGCCGTAACGCAGCGACGTTGTTCGTTGTGACCTCAACATCACCATCGCCGTTCACTTTCGCATCGACAGTGGATGGTTGATAGACATTGTCAATTTCTTCAATCGCCAGCCAATCACAGGAATTGTATCGCAGTGAACGTGTTGTAAATCGAATTTGCTTTCGTTCGCCAAAACGCGGCTTTCCCGTGGCAGATTTTTCCAGGTGAAAAGCCATGAATTCCTTCTGACTCTCCGAATCAAATGCATGTCCCATATTCGGGCCAACAATCAGTTTGATAGAGACATCCAATTGCTTTGCCGCTTCCGTCATGCTGGCACCAGCAAGCAACTGCGGATCTTTTTCGCCGCCGTACGTACAAACCGGAACGTTGAAAGCATTCAACACATAGTCGATCGAATCATAGATCCCCAGCGTGCTGTGATGCGGCTCAGGCAGTTTTTGTTCGGCATTATTCGGATCTTTTTTCTGGTATCGATAATAGTCCACAAAACCCGCGCCTGGACCAACTGACGACCAGAATGACGGAAAGTGCATTCCTAAATGCCAGGCTCCCGCACCACCCATTGAAAAGCCGTGCAGCGTAATCCGATCTTCGTCAATTCGATAACGACGCTTCACGTCGCCCATGGCTTCGAACACATCCGTCTCACCGGCCCAGCGATAGGCATTGTTTCCTCGACCGTAAACATCCAACTGAATCCAGCTCTGCTCAGGCTGACCTTCTTTCTTTGGCAACGGCTTTCCATCCATGCGATGAATGAAATTCACTTCGTTCATCTGATCAGCACGACCGTGCAACACCACATGCAACGGCCAGCGACCTCCGGCTTTAGGATCAACGCCTTCCGGAAGAGTCACAACATACGGCTGAACGCTGCCATCAACCGCACTCACATAACCATGAGCCGTCATCCCGGACCTTAACTCCCAGTCCGCCTTCCCGTTCTTCAACAGCTCGGCCCTCGCGATACCTTTTCCCAGAACCTTGCGAAGCTGATCGAGATAGTCTTTCTTTGGGAACTCTTCGAACCGCAGCATCCACGTCGCCGCTTTTTCGAACACCGCCACATCCGCCCACAAACCCAACCCATCGCGCGACTGCAATTCTGGCTTTTCACGCAACCCATCGACAACCGTCCTCAGTTTGTCACGTTGCTCGATGATTAGCTTCAGTTCTTCAGCCGACGGCGGCTCAGCCTTTTCTTTATCCTGGGCGGACACAGAGACAAATGATGAAGCCACGATACACAATGCCACTGAACTCAGCAGCAGTGCGTTACGAATTGAAATAGAAATCATACGGAGCCTTCCGACCAACGAGCATGAGCATCATCTACAGCCAGAGGCATCATACGACGTTTTGGAATCCGTTTCGAGCAAACACAGAGTGGATAGCCAGCCTCGGCAAGTTAGTCTCGAAGCCTGGTCAACATTCTTCACGCAAATCGTATCATCGCTGGCGAGCGGTTGGGCGTCAGCCCTCCGTGGTCCGCGCATCAACACACGGGGACCTGACTTCCAACCGCTCGCCGGTGCCTTGTCTCTTTTTTGGTTTCGAATCAACGAGTCCTGACCACTGCGCCCTTTTCCCGTGCCTTGGGTTTAATATCTTTCAAGCCCATGCAATCGGTTCAGTTTCTGTCAGGACAATGCTCGTCCAGCAATCGAATTGGAATTGACCAAGTCAAACAAACATGAGCAAAACTTTTATGGCACCCGATCGAAACGCGACGACCATCAAGAAGCTCTTTAGCCGGCAGACGAATGTTGCGATTGATATTGCCGCACCGCCGGAGACGATCTGGAAACTGTTTTAAGCAATTTGCAGCCGACCTCAAAGTGGCTGCCGAGGAGAAAGTCAGATGGCAAATTACAAATCGAAGATCGGCACGAAAGACAAACCACTCGAACTCAAGACACCACCGGGTTCCGCCACGTACACGATGCATGTCGATGAAAAAGACGGCTCCGAAATTCTGGTATGCACTGTCGGAACAACTGTCCTGCAATATGACATGCGCAGTATAGACGACCTTGCGGCAATGCTGAAGAAACACGGCGACTGGATGTTGCTCGGCAGCGAAGACGAGAAGCAGGAAACCAAAGAAGGAACCGTCGAACACTGGGCACGCTCGGCCGACAATCCGATTGGGGGCTGGTATGGCTTGAAGAAA
>JANOZG010000498.1:0-5358 GCA_031429275.1 Planctomycetota bacterium | reverse complement strand
ATAGCCGACTTGCGGATCGATGACGCCGCCATTTCCTTCACCGCCAAGTACTGCCTGCACCGATCGCATCTTGGCGCAGACGTGGGCTTCGCCGACGAAGCTGCGGTGAAACTGACATTTGTGTTTTGCCGCAATATCGGCGGTCACGCGACTCGTGGATCCGTTGACGACAAACGGTCCCTTGCGACGTTCCAGAACAAAGTCCGCTGCGAGTGCCAGCGTGAGTTCTTCGCCGATGTAGCGTCCGCCGTTGTCCACGATCGCCATGCGGTCCGCGTCGGGATCCTGAGCAAAACCAGCGTGTGCTTTGTTTTGAATCACAGCTTTGCAGAGATCACCGAGATTCTTTTCCGTCGGTTCCGGGATGTGTTCAAAGCGTCCGTCTGGTGTTCCGCCCAGCACAATCACCTCACAGCCGAGTGTTTCCAGTAATCGCGGCCCACATGTGGCGCCAGAGCCGTGGTTGCAGTCGAGGACGACGCGATATTTCTTTTTGCGAATGGCTTCAACATCGACCAGGGACAGTACCTTATCGATGTGTGGCTGAGACGGATCTGCCAGTGTGGTGACCTTGCCGAGGCCCGACCAATTCTTCCATGTGATCGCTTCGGATTCCAGAATGCTAAGCAGCTGCTGACCAAGCTCGCGATTAAAGACAGATCCATCTGGCGCGAAGGGTTTCAGTCCGTTCCATTCGATGGGATTATGACTGGCCGTTATTTGAAGCCCACCAGCGGCATTGTGATGTCGCACCAGCACACCGCATGTGGGTGTCGTACAGATTCCGGCATCAAGAACTTCGCAGCCTGTGGCCAGCAATCCGGAAATCACAGCATGTTGAATCATGGGGCCGGTGGATCGGCCATCCCGCGCGACCACCACTTTGCCGCCGCAAAATATCGTGCCCAGGGCTGCGGCGAACCGCGTGGTGTAAATCGGGTCCAGGCCATCGCCGATGATGCCGCGCAAGCCGGATATGCTCAGTATTCGAGTTGTCACTTCATGTCTCCCTGCTGTGATGCGTTTTCCATGGATGTTGCTGTCCGCGAGAAGAATACAATGTCCAGGCGCAGGAAAAAAGCCGTCTGCGGACAGACGGCTTTTCGTGTTTTATTACTCTTCCAAAGAGCGGTTTATTCTTCAGCCACGAACGGCAGCAAACCAATGAAGCGGGCTCGCAGAACGGCTGTTCTGACGGCTCGCTGATACAAGGCAGAAGTTCCAGTACGGCGGCGAGGCAGAATCCGGCCTTCGCGATCGATGAGAGTTCGCAACGTCTTCAGATCCTTATAGTCCACATAGACTGGACGAGGAACAGACCCATGACCAGAAAACTGGCAGGTCATCTTCTTCTTTTTCAGGCGAGCGCGGCGTTTACGAAGTTTTTTAAGGTCAGCACGGGAAATAGTAGCCATGTACGACAAGATACCTTAGTGGAATTGCATCAACTTGCGGGCAAAGACCCCGTGGAACTCGTACAAGGCTGCAAAGCCAACGAGCCGCCCGACGGACCGGAACCGAGATTCCGGCGGGGAAACGAAGAGACGCAGTGTAATTCGGCAATCAGCTACCGACAACACAAACCTGCGTCTCATTTTGCTTTCGGAGAAAGTGGAATATTCGGCGAACGGTCGAAATTGGTGTCTGTCTCCTTCGAGGTGGATGTCAATCCCCTGATTGTTGGCCTCACGAAGAATCAGGGGACTGACGTCCCTCGCTCGCCTCAATTCAGCCCGCGCCAAATAGAAAAGCGCATGAAAAAGCCGACGTCCGGAAGCAAAGCTGCAGAAATCGGCGTTTTTGATTTGTATGCTCTGAGAACGCGGCTAGATCGCTTCTGTTCCCATTTCGCCTGTGCGAATACGAACGATTTGTTCCAGGTTGGAAACGAAGATCTTGCCATCGCCAATTTGGCCAGTTCGCGCGGCTTCGCAAATTGCGTTGATCGCACCATCGACTTCGTTGTCGTTGACTACGACTTCCAGCTTCACCTTTGGCATGAAATCTACAGTGTATTCGGCCCCGCGATAGGTTTCTTTGTGCCCGCGCTGACGACCAAAACCACGCACTTCGGTAACCGTCATTCCCTGAACGCCGATGCTGGTGAGTTTCGTTTTGACGTCTTCCAGCTTGTAATGACGGATAACTGCCTCAAGCTTTTTCATGATCTCTGCCTCGCCCCTTCACTTCGTTTTTGGCTGATGAAACAAACATACCTGCGCTCGACAAAGCCAAGCTAAAAACACAGGAAATCTTGTACTTCACAGCGGTCAAAAAGACCAGCCAATCCATGACTTAGACTTCGTGGACTCGCATAAATGCTGCTTCCTGCGATGGTATCGTGACTCCTGTACAGTTTGCTGACATGCAACTACTATGCCGGACAAGAAAGGCGTTGAAAAGCGTGAACGAGCATACAACATGCCTGCATTATAGGCAATCTGCTTTCTTTCTAGACAAGTGGTGTCTGATGGCCAAGTTTTGCATGTCGCAATGGATTTGAAATTCACGCGACACATGAGTCTGGCAGGGCCTGATGCCAGCGCGGATTTGGATGCCAAATCGCCGGATTCCAGACTTCTCTGGAATTCATTGGCAAAGAACCCCCGCATTTTCATCCATGCAGAGAATAAGCTCCGTATTTCGCTTGAGCGATTGCGTAGTTCCGCGTGCAGGTAATACTGTTTTTGGTGCTTGAAGACTTTGAAGCATTCGGCTGAATTCTACATATGCTTTTTATGACATTGATCGTGACCGCTGGTTTTTTTGCCGGACGGATCGCTGCCGTGTGGGCCACATCGTTGGTAGACCCTACAGCGCGCTCTGGTTTGCATGCGTGTCTTTCCTGCAACAACCAGTTTTCATGTTTGCGGCAGTTGATAAAGGTATTCGTTCCTATCAAGTGCCGAGGCTGTCAGCAGTTAGATTCTGTATGGCCGATTGCGGCGTCTGCGGTCACGGCGTCGGTGTTTGGGTTATTCGCGTGGCTGCTTGAAAATGGTTGCCAAACAGTCAGCGAAGTGCGACCCTCCATAGAGCTCTGGCAGAACCGATTACCCTTCCACCTGGTTTTTATCTTCCTGCTGACGACCGCCACAATTGCCGACCTGCTGGACTATGTGATTCCAGACCCAATCGTCCTGCCGGGAATCGTGATCGCCGTCACATTTGCGGGTCTCACCGGGGATTTGCAGTTGATTCATGTCTGGGTCGATTGGGACTATGAATTTGTGATGCTCTATGGCCCGTATCTTCCAGAATGGATGAAGCAACATCAGCATCTGCATGGCTTGGTCTGGAGTCTTTGCGGTTTGCTGACAGGGGCAGGATTAATGTGGGCCGCTCGAATTGCCGCTCATCTGATTCTCGGAATTCCGGCGATCGGATTCGGCGACGTCACGCTGATGGCGATGATAGGTGCCTTCATGGGATGGCAGCCAACGTTGTGCGTTCTTTCGATTGCTCCCCTTGTTGGCCTCGTGTTTGGTCTGGGAGGCCGCATCATCACGGGACGTAGTTTTGTCGCTTTTGGACCGTATCTTTGCATTGCGGCCGTGATCGTTCTGAGTACATGGCGGCTGTTGTGGGAAGGTATTCAACTGAAGATCATCTTTAGTCACTGGCCGACAATTGCGGGCATGGTCTCGGGCTCATTTGCGGCATTCTGCGTGCTGCTGTTCGCGCTTAGAATTTTCCGCGCAGTGCCTTCGGAACGTCTTCGATAGGGATTTCGAATGCAACCGTCATTCTGCACAGAGCTTCGCCGGGGTCTTCTTGAGCTGGTGAGCAGCCCGACGCTGTCCCGCGTGGCGACTTACGCAGTCCTGGTTGCCGCTTATGCCGTCATTCCCGCGTGGTTCAATGATCGCGAAAAGCTGTCGATGCTGGCAGATATTCCAAGTGATATTCACGCTGCATTAACGCTGGTGCTGGGCTGGCTTCTGGTATTCCGCACGAACACCTCATACGGCCGCTGGTGGGAGGCACGCACGTTGTGGGGAGCACTCGTCAACACGATGCGAAACCTGTCGCTGAAGCTCGTTAGCCTGATCGACGTACCCAGGGAGGAATTGAGCCGACTGCGAAAAATACTGTCCGTATTCGCCCCTGTACTGAAGGATCATCTGCGTGACGGAGCTTTGCTGGATGATGCAGAAGTACTGGGTGAAATCAAAGAGATGCCAAGGCATGTCCCCAGTTTTCTGGTATCGCGGATCTACTCGCGACTGCGAGAATGGAAGAAATCCGGTGCGATCGATGGTCATCAGCTCATTGTCATCGACGAGGATTTGCGGAAGCTGCTGGAAATCGTCGGCGGCTGCGAACGCATTCGAAACACCAGGCTGGCGCGTTCTTACCGCGCGTTTGCCCGGCAGTGCGTGCTGCTTTATTTGTTGACTCTGCCTTGGGGAATCGTACATAGCTTCGGCTGGTGGACCGTTCCCCTCACCGCAATTCTGAGCTACTTCATGCTGGGACTTGAGACTGTCGCAGAACATACAGAAGAGCCGTTTGGTATGGATGACGATGACCTGGATCTTGAAGCCATGTGTCGCACGATTGATGCTTCGATCTCAGAAATCTTCATGAGTGCTGGCGAGAATTCTGCCGCCTGACCAAGCGTCACCGCAATTCTTGATTTGGCGTGAGCAGCAGACACTCGCATCGGGCTTCCACGCGAACAGTGTCGTCATAGAAAACCCCAATGCCCGCACGCCCATAAACCGCCGCAGTCCAACTTCACGCTGGCAGGCTGCTACCGCGGGTCGTTGCGAATTCGTTGCTGCTGGAAACCCGCGTCGCTGAGCTGCTCCCGGTGGGATTTAACCTGCCCGCAAAGTCCGAATGTTCGATTCAATTAACATAATCGTTAACACCGGCGCAAGTCCTACTTTGCGCGCAATCGGAGAATCCCAACCTCTCTGGCAGCTATGCTGCTGACGTAACTTGTTTGTAATAAATGCTTTACAAACAAAGTCCGGTTGTAACGATTGTACCTGAAAATCCAATGGCACGGGTCGTGCATTCTAATTCGATCGTTGTGACGAAAACGGTTACACCAGTCATAAGGAATGCGAGAGCTGACGCAGGCTGTTGAATTTCAAAGAGCCAGCCAGTGTCGGTCCCGAGAGAGACGTTCCTTTGTGGTGTAGTCCGGCTTTGTTCGCAGCGAGAGAGGGAGACGGCGGCCTGAGAAACCGCCCGCGGCTGAGAGGATTTTCAGTCGTTGTGTTCGTCCGACGCGAGATGGGGCATTGATGCCCCATTCTCGCATCGGGTGCCTTCCTTGTCGCCGCTCCATCGAACCGCCACGACACCCATCAAGCGACGAACCGGCTGGCAGACCCGCTTTAAGTC
>JANOZG010000497.1:0-2379 GCA_031429275.1 Planctomycetota bacterium | reverse complement strand
CGTTTCGCCCGAAAGGATTTTCCCCGCGCGATCACAAACAAAGCTGACGACGGCGGGTGTGCCGGTGTTCGCCGCAAGTTTTGCAATGACCAGCGCTTCGCGCAGCGTGTTGATGGTTTCGATAAGAATGAAATCCACGCCGCTTTCGATGAGGTGATGAATCCGCTCGGAATGTTCGGCGCGAAGTTCGTCATCGGGTGGGACGAGGTCTGGTCGGTAGCAGTCTTCGAGCGTGGAGATCGAGCCAGCTACGAAGCGAGGTGTATCCGCCGCCACATTGACGATCGCTGCGCGGGCGATGTCAACGGCGCGGCGGGTGAGTTCGAGGGCGCGATCCGCGTTTCCACTGGGCGCAAGCGAACGGCGGTGCGTGCGGAATGTGTTCGTGCTGATAATATCCGCGCCTGCGCGAAGATAATCCTCATGAATGTCCTGCAGGATTCTTGCATCACGTTCATTGATCAATGCTTTGCCTGACCAAAGCGGCAGCCCGGTATCTACTCCTCGACGATTGAGCTCTGTGCCAGTTGCACCGTCAAGGATGAGATGGGCGGACTGCGCGAGGGAAGTCAGGAATGGCATTGAGTTCATTCAGTTTATTGAGTTCAGTCTTGAGCAGCCTTGCCCGTAGTTGCGCCCGGGTGCTCCTTGAGGAATGTTTCCGCCTCATTCCGGCGGCGTTTCACGTCTTCGGCTTTTAACGCTTCACCAAGCACAGAGGTTTCTTCGTCACTCAGAACGCCTGGGATCTCGCTCTTCTTGCCGGTGTAAATCTTGTACATATCGGCGACCGTAAAGTTGTCGTTGCGCAGGGTGTCAAGCGGGATGCCGTCGGCCTTTAAGTTTGCCAGCGGGTTTCGTCCCCACGCATGCCGGTAATACACGGGCTCCGCCACGAGCGGGCTGGTCAGCACGATGATGCTGCGGTCGTCTTTCTCGCCCCATTCAGCTTTCGCGGGCTGGAATTTCCCATCCTTGCCGGCAATGGCGAACCCCAGGATGGAGCCGTCGTTGTGTCTGTCGACTTCGAATGGAACAAATCTTAATGTGATCTTACCACCGCTCACCCGCACTTTCTGAATCGTTGGTGGTAGCCAGCGGATATCGTCCGGCTTCTCGTATTGTGTCACCAACGCCCAAGCCGCAATACGCTCGCCAACCGGGATTTTGATCTGCGGGTGATACCAGGCTCGGCGTTGATCGAAACTGCTGGCGAAGCCCACGTTCTTGTCGCCAGCCTTCTGGAAGTCGAGGAAGGTCTTGTATTGAACTTCACGAATGTAGATCCCTTCATTCGCGATATTCTCGAGGTAGTTATCCAGGTCTTGCGGGTCTCCCTCGGTGCAGAGTGAGATGATTCCAAAAGGCATCTCTGGATCATCGAATGCCGTACGCCATGCTCCAATCATTTTGGCAAAGACCTGGTAGTACATCACGTGACCATTCGGAACCAATGCGTTATTGTAGCCCTGATGCCAAATGGCTCCCTTGATCTGGAAGCCAGCCATCGGTGCAATCATGCTGGCGTAACAGTTGCCTGGTTTGTTCATATCCATGACCGGGCCGGGGCGCAAATCCGATGGCCTGATGCTGTCCGCCGGGATTTCTTCGCCATTCGCCTTCATTTCCGCTATCCACTCATCAAACCCCCGGATCCTATCTTTAAGGTCGTTCTGAGGATCGAATTCCGCGACTTGCTTGTCCCAGTCGGCCAGCACGGCATTGACCTCCGGGGTGTCGATAGTCTTGAGTAAATCCAGCGGCAGCCATGTCTCGATGCATGTGCCGCCCCGTGATGCATCGATCACGCCGATGGGAATTTGCGTCGCCATGTGAATCCGTCGGGCAAAGATATAGCCGATGGCGGACATCTCGCTGACGGTCTCCGGCGAGCAGACATCCCAATAGCCCTGCCGATAGTGCTCCCCGAACCAATCACTCCACTGATACTGAATCGGAAAGGACTTCTTGTCATCAGGACCGTTTTGTTGTGGGACAGTGAAGAGGCGGATGTTTTTGAAATTGGCGGAGGCGATTTCGAGTGCACCGCCATCAACCCTGGTGATCGGAAACTCGATGTTGCTCTGCCCGCCCAGCAACCAGACATCCCCGATGAGGATATCCTCCAGCGTGAGCGTCGTGGCTTTGCCCTGGACGACCAACGTTCGCGACGCGGAACTGGCGGGCAGGGCCGGCAGTTCGACTTTCCACGACCGGTCGGCGGCAGCGGTGCTGGATTGAGTCTTTTCGCCAAAAGTCACGGTGATTTTCTCACCGGGCTCCGCCCAGCCCCAGATGCGGATCGGCTTGTCGCGCTGAAACACCATGCCGGACTGAAACAGATTGTGCAAACACAACCCTTCCCCGATGGCAGGGACA
>JANOZG010000496.1:0-16545 GCA_031429275.1 Planctomycetota bacterium | reverse complement strand
GAGAAGTGTTCGAAGCTCCCGGTGAAGTATTCGAGCCACCGATCACATCCGATACGACTTCTGCCGAAAGCGTTAGTCCGTCCCAGCCCAGCAAAGGCGATTCGGTTCCAGTAGAACCAAAGGAAGGACAGCCTTCTGTTGCCGCGACACTGCTTTTCATTGCTCCTCCACGATTATTGCAACTGACTCACTTAATGCTTGCGATGCCAGCGGCTGGCGACGACGAAACTGCAGCGGCAGTGGAATCAGGCAAATCCGAGGTGAAGGATGAAACTACGACAACAGCGAACAAAGAAGAGAAGAGTTCTGACGTTGAAAAGAAGGATAACTCCGCAGCGACTGAAACCAACGAATCAAAATCCGAGGATAAAAAGCCGGCACCCGCTGTTCCTGCGGCTCCAGAACGCCGCTTGCTGACATTCGCGGGAAACCGGTTTACTTTGGATGTGAAACAATGGCCACTGCTTGGCAAGCCAGACGCGAAATACGTGTTCGTCGAAATGTTCGACTACACCTGCCCGCATTGTCGAAACACACACCACGCAATCGCTGGGGCTCAGAAAAAGTACGGCGACGATCTCGCAATCTTCGTTTTGCCAGTACCATTGGAGAACGCCTGCAATCCTGCAGCTTCGGGTGCTGGTCACCCCGGTGCTTGCGAGTTGGCTCGAATAGCGATTGCTGTGTGGCGTGTTGATCCTTCAAAACTTCAGACGTTTCATGACTGGATGTTCCAAAGCAGTCGAAGTGAGTCTGCCGCCCGAAAGTTTGCCGAAACTTTGGTCGACAAAGAACGCCTGAAAAAAGAAATGACATCTGGAGTTCCCGGTCAGTATATCGGCCGTCATGTCAGTCTGTATCAGCGTCTTGGTTCAGGACAGGTACCGAAGCTGATCTTCCCTACGACTACAATGCAGGGCGAAGTGAACTCAGTCACGACCTTGTGTCAGGCGATCGAGCGCGAACTTGCAGTAGCAAAGAAGTGAACTGCAGATGGCCAGCATTTGCGTCTTCTGTGGATCGCGGTCTGGAGATTCCCGCGAGTTTGCCGATGCGGCAGCAACATTGGGTTCCCTGATTGCAGAATACGGGCACACGCTGGTTTACGGCGGTGGCAGTACGGGGATGATGGGTGTGATCGCCGATGCGGTTTTGGCGAAGAACGGCAAAGTCGTTGGTGTCATTACCAGACACCTTGCCCGCCCGGAGCTCATGCACAGCCGCATCCCGGACATGCGAGTCACGGTCGATATGCATGAGCGAAAGGCGCTGATGCACAGTCTGACTGACGTCTATATCGCATTGCCGGGCGGTTATGGAACGCTGGAGGAACTCTTTGAAGCTGTGACATGGGCACAACTGGAACTGCACACGCGGCAAGTCAAAGTGCTTAACATTGGCGGCCTGTTTGACGGGCTTATCGACATGCTCGAAAGAATGACGGAAACAGGATTTCTCTCAACGGATTGCCGACGGCATCTGGAAGTGTTTTCCACCGTCGATCAAATGAGTGCGTGGATTTCCGGACTTTCGCAGGAACAACACTAAACGGTTGTCAATGCGCCCACAGGACGTCAGTACAAGTCCTACGCGCTGGCTCGACGATGGGACGACTCGCTCATTGCTGAATTGCGAAGTTCTGTCAGTCGATCCGCCATGCTCTGAAGAGCAGTTGTCATTATTTGCTGCTGCGAAACAATCTGTTCCAGCACGTGACAGACGTCGGCCAGACGAGATTCCTGTTGCTTCACTCGGCCCGCAATTTCCTGCAATTTGTCGCGGTCTGCGGCTTCGAAACCTTCTTCCTGTCCAACCACCCGCAATGACGGGGGAGCAAGTTTAATGGATGCCCCGTCAACTGATCTTCGAGCGGCATTGAGCAAAAGGTCCATCGTCTCCGCGCTGGTGCTTTGCAGATCCTGAAGCAACTGGAATTCGATTTCCAGACCGGTCACAATATCCGGTATCGTCAGTTCATCGACCTTCTCCAGGTCAATCGCAGTATCAACGTCGTCTTCATGAGTGACTGTTGCTGGCACCGACTCCGGCATCGCCTCGTCACTGACAAAGCGAAACACAAGTCGAACGTCTGCGATCTCGACCAGGTCGCCATCCTGCAGAATGGCACGTGGTACAGATTCTCCGTTGACGATCAATTCCGGACGTTCTGCCATCAGGGTGATCGATGCTGAGCTTCGCGTCACACGGAGGATCGAATGCAGAGCTGGCACTTCCTGGTCGCCCAGACGCAGATCACAGGCTGATCCGTGACCAATCAGGAACGAGCCCTCTGAAATTGGCCGTATCGGAAAACGTGCGTCACTGTCTGCGACTCGCAGAAAGGCAACCGCGTCCCGGGGTAGAAATTTAATGATATTTTCCACGGCCATCCTCGCCGTCCGCACTAAGAGTCATCCTTGACCAGTTCGCTGATGATGAGTCAGTAAACTTGTGACAGTACCACATGAGTTCGATCGTCTCTCTGGCGATCCAACGTGACACTGGTCGCAAAATTCTGACAAGTTCCGGGCACTCCCGCGGTCTGAGCTGGCAAAGTTTCGCGCGGCAGGTTTTGCTGGTTTCAACGCGGCTCAAACAATACGTCGGATCCCATGCCGAATTTTGCGGGCAGTGGAATATTCGACCACGTCTGATCATCGCCAAGGCGAAATTGCCAGCGACCTTCGAGTGGCATTTTCTGCTGACCACTGATCAGTATCGGTGCTGAGTAGAGATTTCCCGTAGTGGACCGAGTATTCGTCCGCAGCACAAGCAGATTGATGTCATCTGGAACGATGGCCCCCGCAGGAAATGCGAACTGTTGCGGATCGATGGTTCGATTCTGATCCGAAGGTACTCCATTCAGCCAGGCTGTCACATCGGACTCTGATGCCAGCCACTGCAATTTGACACCATCATCAGCGATCCAGGTTTTAGGCAAGCGCAGAGTGCAACGCAACCAGACAACGCCGCTGTGCTGCTGAATTTGACCGTGGGTCGCTGCGCTCCAGGTCGTCCCGATGTTTGCGGTTGTCCATTGATTTCGAAAAGTCTGTTCATCTGTGTGAACGGCACTCGATGCCGATTTTGCAACGTCTGCTCGAGTATCAAATTTCGAACGAAAGGCCGTGCCTCCGAGAATCTGGTTGCTGGTGATTGTGGGACAGATGTAACGTTCGACATGGGAGATTATGAGATCGTTGCCAGTGAAGTGATCAACAAACGGCCAGCGTTTTGGGTTATACATGCAGTCTGTCATGTCACGCATCAGGACGACATTCCTGCCATTTCGCACCATCTGCCGCAGACCAAAAGGACGACCGAGCACGCACATGTTTGTATGCACGCCAGTCAGAATGACATTCTCAATGCCTTTTGATTGGAGGATGTTCCAAACTTCGTCGCCCTGATCGCTGATGAAGTCGCGTTCCGCATCGATCTCAATGATCGGCGACTGTGTTTTCCACGGCATACCCGGGTTGCGTCCAAGTGCCGTAAGCTCGGCCGCCCATTTCGCATGTTCTGCAGGATCATCATCTTCTCCACCGTCAGACTGGTCGATCGGATAGGCTGCCTGTTCCTCGGCCGGAATCTTCGAACACCAGAACGCGACATCCGCTGGTGGAGCTTTATCACGAGGCACATTCATGGCTCGTTTTCGTGCCGGATGATCGATGTATTCCGGCATGCAATCGCTTGGCGAGTGAATAATGACAGCGCCACGACGTCGTGCTTCCTTCAGCACATCATTCAGACGCGGTGCGAATTCTTCAAGTCGGCGAACAGCGTTGAGACAATGATGTTTGTCCCAGACGTCGCACACAATGACGGCCGTTTTCGAAGTTTGCCATTTCGCAGTTCTGGTCTGGAATTCCCATGCATCAATGCCAGATTGATGTTGCTGCGAACTCAATTTGACGAGCAAATCATCTGAATTCGCTGGTTCAGCGTTGAATAGAAGTCCTGTCGACATAATCGTGATCGCTGTAAGCAGGAAAATGAAACGTCGGTTCGACATTCGGGAGGCTCCGGCAAAATACCACAAAAGCAAAGAACGACTACTTCAACAGGCTTCGGAAGTCCTTCAGCGACTTTGTGTTCGCGACATCATCCGCAGTCAACCCCGCGCGGCGCGCCTGATCGACGCCGTATTCCAGAACTTCGAATCCATTCACACTATGTGCATCAGTGCTGATGACTATAGGGATGCCAAGATCCTTCGCGGCTGCCGCATGAATGTCATCCAGATCCAGACGACTTGGATGAGCATTGATTTCCATCATCACGCGATTGTCTGCCGCAGCTCTTAATAGATCTGTAAAGTTAATATCCGCTCCTTCACGACGTCCGATCATTCGGCCAGAGCAGTGTCCAATGATATCGACGTGAGGATTCTTTACTGCAGTCATCAGACGTTTCATGATTTGTTCACCAGGCTGCTTGAGGCCGTAGTGCAGCACGGCAATCACCCAGTCGGCTTCGGCAAGCACGTCATCTGGCAAATCCATTGTAGCATCTTCCAGAATATCGCATTCGATGCCGCACAGTATATCAATCCCTGAAACTCGGGATCGGACTTCGCGAATGTTGTTCCAGTGTTCCCTTAGCCGTATAGCATCCAGTCCGTTCGCCATGGACACACGTTTGCTGTGATCAGTAATGGCGATGTACTTTAGGCCGCGTGCTTTTGCGGCGAGTGCCATTTCTTCAATCGTAGCCGCACCATCAGAGGCCGTTGTGTGCATGTGCAGATCACCCTGAATGTCATCGCAGGTGACAAGCTTTGGCAACTTGCCAGCGTCGGCCCATTCAAATTCTCTGCGATGTTCACGTAACTCAGGAGGAATCCACGGTAGACCAATTGCAGCATAGACATCTTCTTCGGTGCCGCCAGCGATTTGTTCCTCGCCTCGGAAGACACCGTATTCATTCACCTTCAGGTTAAGGTCCTTTGCCCGCTGCCGAACGACGATGTTGTGTTCCTTCGAACCTGTAAAATACTGCATTGCCGCACCGAACGATGACTGCGGGACGACACGCAGATCCAATTCAATGCCCGTTCTAAGCCGAACACGCTGTTTTGTGTCGCCGCGTTGCAGCACGGTTTCAACAAGCGGATGCGTCGCGAGTCTGTCCATCGGCGGGCCAGGATCGGAGCATGTCGCCAGCACATCCAGATCACCGCAGGTCTCTCGACGGCGACGACAGCTGCCAGCGACGGCGACTTGCTCCACTTCGGGAAGCTGCCGAAGGTCTTCTACAATCGCTTCCGCAGCCGCTCGAGCATCAGCGATAGACACTCGTTCGCCCTGCGTTGCTGCCAGATCGATATTCTGCAGAATCGATTCTTCTGTCTTCTTGCCGAAACCTTTGAGTTCTCGCAATTGTCCGGCAATGCAAGCCGCTTTAAGTTCAGCCAGTGACTTCAAGCCCAGTTCGTTAAAGAAGACTGAAACCTTCTTCGGGCCGACGCCCTGAATTCGCAACATGTCCAGCACGCCGTTGGGAATCTGAGTCTTCAATTCCTCCAACGCTGCATGTCGTCCTGTCGTCACGATTTCGACGATCTGCCGAGCCAGGTCTTTGCCAATCCCTGTCAATTCAGTCAGATCGCGATCCGTTTGAACCATGTCGTCAATTGATTCAGACGTCGAAGAAATCGTACGAGCACCGTTACGATATGCTCGAATGCGAAATGGATTCGCTCCCTGGATCTCAAGCAGATCCGCGAGCAATTCGAAATGCGACGCAATAACTTCATTCTTCATACAGGTTTGTTTTCGACGTAGTAAGACAAATTCGTCTGCCGGGCATTAACGACGTTTTCCAACCAAACGACGACGATGAAGGGCAACCGTTGCCTCAGCGACTCCAAGTTGCTCGGCTAACTTTTTGTTTGTCTTTGAGCCCATACGCTGCACAATGGCCTTTGTCCATTGAATCGATTTTTGCCGCTGGGTTGCAGGTATTCCAAGAGCTTCACGTTTTGCTCGAACATGTCGACGTCCTCGTCCTGTCGCGGCTGAGATGACTGTGTCAGATTTCTTCCCCAGCATTGCCAGTTCACTCTTCGTCCATGGTCTCCGTGGCTTCCCGGTTCCACCCGAAGATGCTATCCCCAGCGAGTGACGTTTTGATGTGACAACGGATTCGGAGATGCCAAGTTTATTGGCGAGGATCCCATCGGAGATTTTCCCGAGTTGGTTGATCTCGGGCTTCCTCCAGAGATGTTGAGCAACCACTCGCGATTTCCCAAAGGGAGGTATTCCCAATGACACCCGTTTAGAAAACGCTGCGCTGTTTGTGACACCAACGATCTTTGCCGCCTGGTTGTCCGGCATCGTCCCGAGGATGGCGATCCTTTTGGGGGTCCATTCAAAATATTGCCACGCAAGAATGCCGCAACGTCGTCGTTCCTCACGAATGAGGTAAACGGAAACCCCGAATTCCTCAGACAGCGATTTGTCGGAGACCGTTCCCAGCTTTTTGAGAAGCGACTTTGGAAGCGACTTTGGAAGCGTGGCCGCCTTCTTCACCATCTGCAATATCCTCTATTCTCGAATCGTGCGAACCCAGAATCCAATATGCCTGCCGCTCTTCCAGGCGGGTCCTCACGAGAAGCTTTCTGACTGATCGCCGTTTGATGTGGACTCTATAAAAACGGCCTTCGCAGTGCTATCGATTTGAAATGGTTGTATCAATTGGCGATGAATGGAAGACATTTCCGACTCTATCAGTTGTATGGATCAAGAATAGGCTTGACGGAGCAGTTTTCGCCCTAATAGCATGACTTGTTCGAATTGGCAGGATGCGAAAAGCCTGCCTGTCGGGTAGACTGAAGTTGTTTTGGCGTTCGCTCAGAATTGAATCTTCCCGCCTTGCTGCCTCCGCGCGGTCGCAGAGAAGTTTGCAAGGGGGTTACGCCGATTTGCAGATACGGTCTTCTATTGCTTCGATTTCGCTGTTGTGTGTTTACGAATCGAACAGGTTTTTTGAGATTCCGCCGGAGTCATTTTGATGAGCAGGCTTGGGATTGTTTGTGGTTCGCTTGTCATTATCGGACTACTCGTTGAGTTTTGGTTGGCTGCGAAGCTGGGCTATCGCCGAGTCGAGGTCGCAGAAAAGCTGCGCGCGGCAACTGAAAAGAGCGAGAAGGCCGTTGTTGAGTTTGAAAAATCAGCCGCCGAACTCAAGACTGCTCAGGTCAATCTTGCCTCTTTGAAACTTGGCTGGGGCCACGAATGGACGTTTCCCGCAGCGAATCCTGGTCCTGTGCAGAATCAGGGTGGCAAGTTGTTTGTCACTGGAATTGGATCTTCGACGAGAGGTTTGGAACCGAACCGCGTGACCGGTGCTGACGGACAGGAGAAGATGGCCGCACCTCCAATCCACGTATTCGCCGACAACGGACAAGGTAAAGTCATTTACACGGGCGAATTCAGATTGGGCGTTGGTGCCAATGAGCTTGGAGAAACGACCTGCGTCTTGTACCCAACGTGGAAAGTGACACCACAGGAAATGGCGTCATGGAACTTCACGAGTGGGGTTCGAATTCGGACGCAGATTCCTTCCGGTGGCCGTGGCGAAATTGACAATCTGAATCAGACCATTGCTCGCTCAGTCGAACAATTCCAACTCCTCAGCGCTCGCATCGAAGACCAGAAGAAGCTGCAGGCCGATGCTGATCTGGAGCTGCAGGGCCGAAAGAACGAGCTGCTCGGCGACGCGAATGGCGTGGTCGTGGCTGAACGTCCTGAGTTTGTCGACGGGTTGGTTAAAGCCATCGAAAACATCGAAGAAGAACGAAATGCGGGTCAAATTGCTGTAGATTCAGTTCGACGCAGAAAACTGAACGCAGCAAAAACGCGTAGTGAAAGCCTGGATACTCTCAAAGAATTTGCCGCCAACATTGCCAAGCCTGTAACAAAGGTTTCAACGGTCGCGCCGTAGCAACTCTTGATGAGCCCTCAGGTGCCTTTTCGATGACCAACGTTACAGCGCGTCGATTCGATACCTTACAGCCCTTCCAAATTTCGTTCGACAAGGAACGAATTGCTTCGGTCGTTCCGGTGCGACTATCAGTCGAGGAATGCCTTGCATTACCATTCGTCGGCCCGGGGTTGTGCGACATTCAGGTGAACGGATACAAGGGTATCTGGTTCAGTAGCGAAACGCTGACCACAGCCGAAGTTGATACAGTCATTCATTCGTACGTCGAGCAAGGAATTACGCAGTGTCTGCCGACGTTAATCACGAATTCAGCAGCCGCAATCGAACATGGCCTTGCCGTGATTCGGAGTGCTCGTGACCGTTCGCCGTTGTTACAGAAGGTCATTGCAGGATGTCATATCGAAGGCCCATGGATCTCGGCAGTGGATGGCCCTCGCGGCGCGCATCCGCTTGCCCACGTGCGACCGGCTGATTTCGCGGAGTTCTCCCGGTGGCAGGAGGTCTCAGGGGGCCTTGTGCGCATTGTGACGCTGGCTCCCGAAGTGCCGCATGCGGTTGACGTCCTGAGGCAGATTGTGAAGACCGGAGTTCTCGTTTCGATCGGTCACACGGCAGCGAGTCCGGCAGAAATTACTGCGGCGATTGACGCAGGAGCCACGCTGGGAACTCACCTCGGAAATGGCTGCTCAGCACTGATTCCCCGCCACAGCAACATCTTTTGGCCACAACTTGCTGACGATCGGCTGATTTGCAGCGTCATCGCAGACGGCTGGCATGTACCTCAGTCGATGTTGAATTGCATCGTTCGCTGTAAGACGCTTGAACGTCTGATTCTGACATCAGACGTGTCTGGATTTGGCGGGTGTCCTCCGGGACGTTATCGCACGGGCGACGTCGAAGTCGATATTCTGAGCGACGAACGCATTGTCGTGGCTGGACAAACTCAATTTCTCGCCGGTTCCGGATCGACTACAGGCGACTGCGTGGTTCGATTGATGTCAATGTGTGGTCTCTCGCTGCGTGAAGCATGGCCACTGGCGTCAACCCGCCCTGCCGCGCTGCTCAATTGCACTGAGGAATTTCTTGTCGAAGGCCAGACAGCGAATTTGACGCTATTCAGAATCTCAGGGCTGGACAAGAACGAAACAATAGAAACAGGACGGCCGCTGGAATACAACTCAGCGGGAACGGTTATTCACGGCCAGTTCTTTTCGTAACCACTTTGGCGCGCATGCCCAGAGTATTTGGTTCAAGAGTCGCTCACCTGAGTTGGAATTTTGTTCATGACTGCCAATCGACCACTTTCACATTCGGATCTGCTGCAGCTGAAGCGTTGGAATACTCCAACGATCTACAACGGCTGGGAACAAATCACGAAACGCGACTTCTGCGCGGACGGATTCAATATCGAAGAGACACGCGATTTTATGCCGCAGATGGGCCCGATGGTGGGCTATGCGGTGACAGTTGTGATTGAACCAAGTAATGCCAATCACCGCAAAACTTTACCGCACGCAAGTTCCGAGTATCGGGAGTATCTTGGCAGCGTTCCGGGACCGAAGATCGTTGTGATTCAGGATCTGGATAAGCCCCGAGTCATCGGCTCATTCTGGGGCGAAGTCAACGCCAATATCCATAGGGCTTTGGGTTGCGTCGGCACAATTACTGACGGCGCCATTCGCGATGTCGACGAAATGACCAATGCAGGGTTAAAAGCGATCGCTCGGCGTCTATGTGTGGGACATGCGGCCGTGCAGCCCGTGCGATTCAATTGCGACGTTGAAGTCTTCGGGCGCAAAGTCAGCCCTGGTGACTTGATTCACGCCGACAAGCATGGCTTCATGGTCGTCACGCCGGAAGAACAACCGCTGCTATTGGATGCTGCGAAATACATGGACACGAATGAATGTGAAACTGTGATTGCAGCCGCGCGCAATTCCAGCGGCTTGAGTACCACTGAAATCCTTGAAAACCTTAAAACAGCATCTCGCGAGTTTCGCGATAACGCGAGGCAGAGATTTTCACGCGACGGCGAATGGTAAGGCGACCGGCAGAAGGAAATTTACTTGCTGAGCCTGAGGCGCTTGCCGATTTTTGCTCTTGAATCGGAAATCTGTCTAAACGAAGGATGTGGACAACATGCGAATCGGTGTACCAAAAGAAATCAAGAACAACGAATACCGAGTTGGACTGACACCACCGTCTGTAGCGGAACTCGTTACTGCGGGGCACGAAGTCATCGTGCAGACAAAAGCAGGCAACGGGATCGACTTTAACGATCGAAATTACGTCGCAGCAGGAGCACGGATCGTCACTACGGCGGCCGAAGTGTTTGCCTTGTCGGATATGATCGTAAAGGTGAAGGAACCACAGCCAGCGGAAATCAATCTTCTGGAACCGCGCCATATCCTGTTTACATATCTGCATCTGGCGGCGGACAGGGCTCAAGCCGAAGGACTTATGAAATCAGGAGCGACCTGTATCGCCTACGAAACCGTTACATCTCCAAAGGGCGGATTGCCGCTCCTGAAGCCGATGTCAGAAGTGGCCGGGCGGATGTCGATTCAGGTCGGGGCTCATTATCTTGAAAAGGAACAAGGAGGCCGCGGTGTCCTGCTGGGAGGAGTCCCCGGAGTCGCTCCAGCGAAGGTCGCGATTCTTGGTGGCGGCGTCGCCGGAGTAAATGCGGCTCAAATGGCGGTCGGAATGCGGGCTGATGTTACGATCTACGACATTAATAACGACCGTCTGGCAGAATTGGACATGTTCTTTTCAAGCCAGATTAAGACGGCCTACGCATCTCGAGCAGCAATTGCTGCAGCAGTGGCACAAGCTCATCTGGTGATCGGTGCAGTGTTGGTGCCGGGAGCCGCAGCGCCTCGACTGGTCACTCGCGAAATGCTGAAGACGATGAAACGCGGTTCGGTGCTGGTGGATATCGCCATCGATCAAGGCGGCTGTTTTGAAACCAGTCGAGCAACCACGCACGATGATCCGGTTTTTGTGGAAGAAGGAGTGATTCACTACTGCGTGGCTAACATGCCGGGTGCTGTCGCCCGTACATCCGCATTCGCGTTCAACAACGCGACGCTGCCGTTCGCAATGCGACTTGCCAATCTGGGTGCCGCAAAGGCTCTGGCAGATGATCGATTTCTGGCCACCGGACTGAACGTCTCGGACGGCAAGATTCGCCACAAGGCCGTCGCCGACGCCCTGCAACTTCCTTACTGCTCGCCATAAGGCATCTGAACTGTACGTTTTCTATTGAGGTACCGCGAAACGTACGCAAGGGGCTCATTTGTGGCTGGACGGGTGCCTTGCCGATGAATCCCTTGCTGACGTTCCGACGCTTCAGGTGATGACGATTACGCTCTTGTGCTTTTGCAGCCCCTGCAGATTTAATGTTCCACAAGAACATTGCACGCGATTGGCTATTTTTTCCTTCGCGTATAGGTCACTGTCATGACTTCGCTGTCTTTGCCCTCGCTGACTGTGTACATCTGAAAAATCATCTTGTCATTCGACTCCTGATTTGTCACTGTCTTGTATTTCGCTGTGCCGGAAGGACCGGGACCTTCCCCCGTCATTGTGGTGATCTTGCCTGCTCTTTTTCCAGTCATCATCATCGGCGATCCGCTCATGGAATCGACCCAGATCGACACGTATTCTTTTTTCGTTGTGTCGTATCCATCGAGGCCTCTGCCATGGAATTTAAGTCCACCGAAATCGCCGCGAAAATCGGACGCCAGCCACATTCCTTCGCAGGTCATTTTGTAATCGCACTCTGCTTTGACTTCACTTCCATCTCCCATTTTCATGGCCGCATCCCACGTGCCTTCGAGGGACTTCAATTCTTCATGTTCCTTACCCGGCGATTGAGGCGCCTGAGCAAACAGATTTGAGGAAGCCACGATCAGCGAAAGGACCGCAGTGAAAGAGCATAACAAACGACGCATTGATGAACTCCAGAAAGTCAGCCGGGCCCCGAATCGCAATTGGCTCAAAAGGGGCTCTTTTTGAGCAGGCGTATTCTACAGAGGAAATCGATCAATTGCATCTCGCTGAATAGCTGGCTTTGGGGATCACTACACCAGCACTGATTCAACAACCTTGCCATGCACGTCCGTCAACCGGAAGTCCCGACCCTGGAAACGATAAGTGAGGCGTTCGTGGTCGATGCCCAGCAAATGCATTAACGTTGCCTGGAAATCATGAACATGAACGCCATCGTTCGCCACGTTGATGCCCAGGTCATCGCTCTCGCCGTATCGAAATCCGGATTTCACACCGCCTCCAGCCATCCACAATGAAAACGCATACGGATGATGATCGCGCCCCCATTTCGGTCGATCATTGATGTTGCCCTGAAGAAACGGCGTGCGGCCGAATTCACCACCCCAAATGACGAGCGTATCATCCAGCAGTCCGCGTTGTTTCAGATCCTGCACAAGACCTGCTGACGGCTGATCTGTGTCTTTGCACTGTGTGTAAAGTTCGGTCGTGACACTGCCATGCTGATCCCAGCCAGCGTGCATGAGTTGCACAAAACGCACTCCGCGTTCGGCAAGCCGGCGAGCCATCAGACAGTTGTACGCAAATGTTCCAGGTTCTTTGACCTGCGGTCCGTACAAAGCCAGCGTGGCTTCGGTTTCATCGCTGAAGTCGGTAAGTTCCGGAACGCTGGCCTGCATCTTGTAGGCCATTTCGTATTGAGCGATGCGAGTCGCAATTTCTGGATCGCCGTATTCGGCAAGCTTCAGTTCATTGATCCTGGCAATGTCGTCCAGCCAGTTGCGGCGCATCGCGCGAGACATGCCGTCGGGATTGTTCAGGTACAGCACTGGATCGCTGCTGCCGCGAAACTTGACGCCCTGAAATCGTGATGGCAGAAACCCGCTGCCCCAATAGAAGTCATAGAAGATCTGACCGCACGAGGTTCCTTTGCTGACGCTGGTCATGACGCAGAATCCAGGCAAACTGTCGTTGTCGCTGCCCAGTCCATAGCTCAACCATGCACCGGCTGTCGGTCGGCCTGGCAATTCTCCACCGCTCAGTAGAAACTGTATCGCGGGAGCATGGTTGACTTGTTCGGTGTGCATGCTGTGGATGAAGCACAGGTCATCCGCTATGTCTGCCGTGTACGGCAGAAAGTCGCTCACCCACGCGCCGCATTCACCGCGCTGCCGAAACGGTTCGACCGGAGCCAGCATGAGTTTGCCCGATGCATTGCCCGTCATTGTGCTGAAACGCTTTTCGCCGATGTATTCCAGCGGCACAGGTTGTCCGTGCATCTCCTGCAGTTTCGGCTTATAGTCGAACAGATCGACGTGAGTCGGCCCGCCGTTTTGGAAGAGATAGATGACTCGCTTTGCCTTTGGAGGAAAATGCGGCAGATCGCTGAGTCCGCTGATGCGGTCTCCAGCATAGCCTTCCTTTGCCAGCATTGACGCCAGTGCCGCGGCACCAAGTCCCGTGGCGGACCGACCAAAGAACTCGCGACGGCTGACGTGTTGTGCGTTTTGAATGAGTGGGTTCATGGTTATTCCTTCGTCAGCGCTTCGTCGAGATTCATCACGGCCAGCGTTAGGCTTGTCCATGAGGCATGTTCGATGGCGTCCAGTTTTTCATTTCGTTTCGATTCGCCAACAGCCAGCAATTTCCGGGCAGCTTCAGGATCAGCATGAAATTCCCTTCGAGACCTTTCCACAGCCGCAACAAGGATCTGTCTTTCTGGCTGCGACGCATGACGAGACAACACTCTCATATAGATGTCATCAACTCGGCCTGCATCATCTGTGAGATCGGCCAGCAATACGCGTTCGGATAATGCTCGTGCAGATTCGACAAACGTGACATCATTCAATGTCAACAAGGCATGCAGCGGTGTGTTGGTGCGAAATGTCTTGACAGTGCAAGTCTGGCGCGAAGCGTTATCGAAGAACATCGTCGGGGCGATGATGCGACGCCAGAATGTGTACAGACTTCTGCGATACAGAGCGTCGCCACGATCCTGCTGATACTGCTTGCGACCGAACGTCGTCTCTTCCCAAACGCCGGTCGGCTGGTAACCTCTCACCGGAGCGCCACCGTTTTGCTGCACCAGTAGACCACTCGCGGCCAGAGCTTGATCGCGAAGCATCCACGACGACAGACGAAACCTCGGCCCGCGAGACAGATAACGGTTGTCAGGATCTTCTTCAAACGACAAACCTTGTGATGGCTTCTGGCTGGACGCCTGACGGTAAGTCTGACTGGTCACAATCTGCCGAACCAGGCGCTTTACATCCCAGCCGTGTTCACGAAAGTCCGCAGCCAGCCAGTCGAGCAAATTCTGATGCAACGGAATCTCGCCCTGCACACCAAAATCTTCCGTCGTCTTGACCAGACCGATGCCGAAGAACATCTGCCAGAATCGATTCACCGTGACTCGCGCCGTCAGCGGGTTATCGTCCGACACGATCCACCTTGCCAGCGCTAGTCGATTGATCGCTTCTCCTTCAGGAATTCGTGGCAGTTTCTCCGGTACATTGGCCGTGACTTCATCTGCAGGTTTGCTGTAAATGCCTCGCGTCAGAATAAATGTCTTTCGAAGTGCCAGGCGATCCTGCATCACCATGACCTTCGGAAAACTACCTCGCAAATCGTTGAGTGACTTTGCCTGAGCTTTCTGTTTGGTCAGCAATTCTGAGTACGCAGCATCGGCGGCAAGATGTGCATTTTGGATTTGTGCAAGCTGTTCGGGCGTCCGTTTGTCGGCGGCAATACGCAGCGTTTCTACGATTGAATTGTTGCTATCAAGTCGCGCGCCGGGCAATCCGGTGGCACTCAGGCGAAAGCGTCCGATGTTGTGCGAAATGTGTGGCGAATCATGCCGCAACACAATCGTCAGCATCGCACCTTTTTCGGCGACCAAGGGTTCAGCCAGCTGGAAAACGGCTGAGTGTTCGCGATCGATTGGCTTTCCTTCATAGACCGCCCAGCCGGTATTCGGGTTTCCGTCAAAGGCTCGATCAGCTTTGAGATCACCCTGTTCATACGTCGCTTCGGCAGAGACGATTTCGACGGGTGATGCGTTGACATCTCCGGGATGCAGGATAGAGATTTCGATTTCCGTCAGCACGAAGTTTCCGCTGTCTGATCGTGCAAGGCCTCCGTGAGTATGACTTTCGTGTTTCAACGCATCCAGTCGAATTGCGGTAATCTTTTCCAGTTCGCTCCTGGCAGTGATGGTATACGTGTCGTTGCGAGGATTGTCACCAGACGCCAGAATTGAGCCGTCGTCCTGTAGAGTCAAATTCTGATGCATAGCATGCAGTTGATCGGACAGCAGCGGTTGCCATGCCGATACACTCGAACTTTCCAGCGTGTCCTTTTCCCATTGATTCTGCGTTGTGGCAAGTTTTTTTGTCAGCTGTTTTAGCTGCTGATTGAGATCCTCAAGCTGGGCCTCCTTCTCTGCGACTTGCTGCCGCTGCTCGCTGCTTGGAGCTTCAAGGACTGGCGGCGTTTGAGGATTTCCACCGCCGCCGTCAACCGGAGTCTGATTGAAGAACGCGGACAAGCTGTAATAGTCACGCTGCATCAACGGATCGAATTTATGATCGTGACAACGGCAGCAGTTCAATGTCAGTCCAAGCCACACGGTGCCTGTCGTCTCAGTCATGTCCATGACGTAGTCGACGCGATTCTCCTCTGCGATGCGACCACCTTCGCCGTTGATCATGTGATTGCGCAGGAATCCGGTCGCGAGTTTTTGTTCGAATGTCGCATTTGGAAGTTGATCCCCCGCGAGTTGCCAGATTGTGAATTGATCATACGGCATATTCGTATTGAACGCGTCGATCACCCAATCTCGCCAAGGCCACATTGTGCGTTCGTTGTCACCTTGATAGCCGTTGGAATCTGCGTACCGAGCGGCGTCGAGCCATGTCCATGCCATTCGTTCGCCATAGGCTTTTGAATTCAGCAGTCGATCCACGACGATTTCCCATGCGTCGTCTGAAGTGTCGGTAACGAATGCTTCAACTTCTCCCGGCGTCGCTGCCAGTCCTGTGAGATCCAGTGTGACTCGGCGAATCAGAGTTTCTCGCGACGCCTGTGGTGCCGACCGAACACCACGATTCGCCAGTTGAGCCTGCACGAAACGATCAATTTCGTTTCCAGTCGATTCGATTTCCTTTGTCGAAGCTTCCGGAACCGCAGGTTTGATCAATGGTTCAAAAGACCAATGCGACCCCCACGTTGCTCCACCATCAACCCATTGAGTCAACAGTTTAATCTGCGACGTCTTGAGCGGTTTCTTGGCATCCGGAGGAGGCATCACCAGATCCGGATCAGTGCTGGTAATACGGCTGATCAGTTTCGTCAAGTCGCCTTCTTTTTCGAGCGACTTGCGAGCTCCGTCTTCGGTATCGAGCCGAAGTTCACCTTGACGAGATGCCTCATCCGGTCCGTGACATTTGAAACAATGGCTGGCAAGGATCGGACGAATGTCGCGGCTGAAAACTACAGGAGAATCGTCTGCGACTGCCGTAGTTGTCAGAGCGGCCGACATGGCAATCAAGGCCAGCGAAACGCGTATCTTGGAAGACATGT
>JANOZG010000495.1:0-7875 GCA_031429275.1 Planctomycetota bacterium | reverse complement strand
AACGGCAGGCTGGAAGCCTGCCCCACAGAATTTCGAGCATTGAATCAGCGACCCACTCGCCGCACTAAACCAACCGTCTTCGTCAGTCGATTCCCAGTTTTTCCCCTTCGCTGGAAACAGAGAGCCTCCCATGCTATCCTTCAATGCTTGAAATTCTGCGGGGGCGTTCTGGAAGTCCGGTCGGTGGCCGGTGCGGATGTCCTCAACATTTGCTGTCTGGTAGGAAACATGGCCAAGAGTCGTTTGTCAATGCGTCGTGAAGTTGAAGCTGCTGAAGCGGCGGAGGCTGGATCGGTCAAGAAGAAAGCTACCCGCAAATCCGCGAGCGATGGTGCTGCTGGCGATAAGGCCGAAGGCACAGTCAAGAAACGCGCGAAGAAGGGTGAAAAAGACCCTGCAGCTCCCAAAAAACGTAAGGCTGCAAAACCTCGCACAAAACGAGCCAAAGAGGCGATGCAACGCCGTCGGCTGATTTGGGTGATTTACAGCAGCACGATGCGCGAGGAAGGACGATTCCTCTATCACGAAAAAGACAAGGCCGACGAATTACTGGCGACCCTGCTCGGACGCGGCAAGCGGCGTTACTTCATACAGCCTATGAAAGAAGCGTTGAATGCTGACGGAACACCAGTTGTTCAATCAGGTTCTTTGGTCGTCGTCGATGATGTCGATGAGGATGAAGTAAAGGTGGAAGCTGATCTCGAAGCTGCTGATGAGATCGATTTGGATGCTGACCTCGAAAGTGAAGAAGAGGAAGCTGAAGGCGAAGAAGTGGAAGCAGACGAATCTACTCCAGAAGTCTGATACGTTTTTGCTCACGTCGATGCCATTGCATTCTGGACGTTGTGACAAACAAAAGTGGTCTCGCCCGTCTTAGGCGAGACCACTTTTTTCAGTGACTCAACTCCCCCAATCGCCGACCACATCTGCACCCATGGTCTGTCGCATGACGAAACTCCTTGTCTCCGTTCGAAACGCAACTGAAGCGATCGCGGCAATTCACGGCTTGGCAGATATTATCGACGTCAAAGAGCCAGCTCATGGTTCACTCGGCTGCGCGACTCCACAGACCATTGCTGAAGTCGCCATCATAGTCCGATCGCAAAGCGACACTACACCGCCACCCCTCAGCCTGGCACTGGGCGAACTAGACGAATGGCGCGAGGACGACAGGGCTGACCTCCGCGCTGCCATCGCCACATCCAGACCAGATTTTTTGAAGCTCGGCCTCTCTGGTGCAAGCCACCTGCAAAACACCGATTCGTGGATCAGACATTGGCAAAGTATAAGAGAATCCATTTCGGGACCGCAGACGTGGGTTGCTGTCGCATACGCCGATCATAAAAACGCTGATTCCCCAACCGCTGAAAGTGTGCTCCACGCCGCTATCGAAACGCGATGTGGCATCCTGCTGATTGATACCTACTCGAAGGACGGTACTTCACTGCTCGACCATCTGACATTGAATCAGCTGCTCGCCATACGACACGCGACTTCTGAACATGGGTTGCAGCTGGCACTTGCTGGCCGAGTGACGCTAAGTCATCTGAACGTGCTGCTCAACATTCAACCGGACATCATTGCAGTTCGCGGAGCTGTCTGTGAAAACGGCAATCGCAAAAGCTCAGTCTGTGGGCAACTCGTCCGCGAGTTCCATGATGCGATTATACTAGGCTCGGGTTGAATTGAGGCGAGCGGGTGACGATAGTCCCCTGATTCTTCGTGAGGCCCACAATCAGGGGATTGACATCCCCCGCTTGTCAATTGATTGACGCGTGGCCGGGGATGGAAGCTGTCAACCGGAAAACCCCGGGGCTTCCTTCGCTTTGCTCTGTCCAGTCCCGGCGACCAGATCCATCAAGGCACGACTGGCAGAGTACTAATGTCGTTGTGGCGTCCCCTGGATCTCTCTGGCCCGTGCCATCGCTTCTTCCGCCTCAAAAATCTTGCCGCATCGCTGATAAATCACTGACAGCTGCGTGAATGAAAATGCATCACTGGGACTCAGCTCTGCAACTCTCTTGGCGTGACTGATCGCTTCGTCCAACCGACCAAGTTTTTGAAGATGTACACCCAGCGCCAAGTGAGTCTGCACATGATCCGGATCGATGTTGAGAATGTGCTGTAGTGCTTTAACGCAGCCCTCCAGATCGCCTTGATCTTTCAGTTTTCGAGCGTCGTCGTAAAGTTTGTCTGGATTGGATTCGGCCATAATAGAGCTCATTTAGTTTTCAAAGCTGCAGGAATTGGAACAGTTGGTGGTGCATTTTAGGCAATCCGAGCGATGCAACAATCCATTCCCACAAACAGCACCAGAGAAGGGACAAAGTGAAGCGTTCCCCGTGGAACGTGGAACTCAAATCGCAGGAACGCCTTTCAGCCCGCATCAAGTATCGTTTAAGCGTTCTTATTCATTGATACCTCAGGTGAAAACGACCCGGCTGCGAGCTATCATCTACCGCTCCCTGTTTCCGCCGAATGACGGCAATCACAAAGAAGCGGCTCCATGCAACTACGACCGAGGCTCATCGAATTGCTGGCGATTACGGGATTCGTACTTTGCGGGGCAATCCTGCGGTTCGCGAATCTGAGCTCCGAAGCCGTCGAACATTTCGACGAAGGGATTTATGCATCGCCGCTGTGGTACGACGCTCAATTCGGGGAGCCCTATCCTGCTCGGCACTTGTTCGCGCCGCCGCTGCTATCGGGCATGATGGAAGTCTGGAACTGGTTTCCCAGGCTTGCTCCCTATGCCCCCTTCCTGCCCTCTGTACTTTTGGGGACCGGCACAGTGCTAGGACTTTGGTGGCTTGCTCGCAGCTGGTTCGGAAAGTCCGCCGGGATCTTCATGGCGGCTGTGGTTGCGATGAGCGACTTTCACATTCTCTACTCCCGCATGGCACTCACCGACGTTGCCTGTTTGTTTTGGATCGTCGTTTCCGTTGGGATCGGGACGCAGGCAATCGCGAAACAGAACTTCAAGTGTGCTGCCTTCGCTGGATTCTTGTGCGGTCTGGCTTGGTGGACGAAATATACAGGGTGGCTGCCACTTGCGATTCTTTGCTACGGAGGCGGGTTCTGGTGGCTGTGGCATGGCCGACGAACCATGGGGGCCGTCAGATTCGCTGGCATCCTCGCCACGATATCCGCGGTGGCTCTGGGAACCTTTTCACCATGGTGGTGGCAATTGCAGGAGGTGGGCGGCTACACAGCTGTTTCCAAAACGCACGCATCGTATTTGATGGACTCGTCGCACTGGACAAAGAACATGGCCCAACAGCTTCGAGACCAGTTCCTGCTCGACGGCTACATGGGACAGTTATCACTGGGTCTGGGGTTGTTTCTTGCTGGCCTGTATCGCTGGACCTCAGGGCGTTCCACATGGAACGCTGCTCCGCCGGAAGCGGATCGAGCTGCAGATGGTTCGAATTACCCTGCAACGATGTCTTTACCCCCATTGGCGCTGCTGGTCCGATTTGCCGCTGCTGGCATCGCGCTGTCTGTGATTTCTATCAGACTTCGAACTCCGCTCATGCTGATCTGTATTTCCCTCGCGGGACTCAGCGGCATCTATTTGTGGCCAGTTCTGCAGCGATCATGGGCGCGTCGCAATCAGAGGGATCTGTCACCCACTTCAGACGGTGCGATTCCACTTTCCCAAGCGGACCTGGACAACGCACCGACGATTGATCCCACGCTGGGGTTTTCGATCACGCTGGCATGGTTCACTGGGATGTTGTTGGCGACTCCAATGTACACGCCTTACAGCCGCCTGTTCTTTCCGTTGCTGGCTGCGATCTGGTTGGCAGCGGCTGGAGGCATCGGCTGGTGGCTGGAATCAAATCTCAGCGTGGCTCGTCGAATAGTGGGCACTGGGGAGCAGGCTCCAAAACTCCACTGGGGGCAACGACTCGTGGCCACAATGTTAGGAGGGGCACTCCTTGCATCGTTCTTCCAGTTCGATGAAAACTTTGAACTCGGATTCGTCGCGCGGTCCGAGTTGTTCCGGACTCCATTGTTCGAAGACCGTAGGTCGATTGTTGCCGCAGCAATTGAAATCGCGGATACGTGTGTTCGCGATGCCGCCAATCCTCGTTCAGCGGATGAGGATGCGAACAATGGCAAGTATGAATTGCCACCCGGAGTTGATCCAAACTCCATGACGGCATCAGCGTTGATTGAAGCGGAATCTCAACGCGTTTTATCCGAATCGCTCGACTCAGGTGATGCCGCCGAATCAATGACGACTGAAGAACGCAGCCAGGTTCGCATGGTGATCTACGCCTACGGTGAACCGGCCCTGCTGCTTCATCTGCACCAAGCCGGCGTCATGGTATCGCCGGTCAGCCATCTCAATCTTCGAGGGCCAGATGGCACTCCACCATCCGTGCCGACATTCCTCGCAATTGGGCCAAATGCAAAGCGTACCGAAGGATTCTGGGAAGAGATGATGTTGCAGTCCGCCCATCTGCGACCTGTGAAAACAATTAACTATTACCCCAGTGCCGTATCGTTACTGGATATGTTTGATCCCACATGGCTACGGGAACATCCAGAAGCAGCATTGCAGTCGCTGGAAGTTTATCGCGTCGAGTAGTACGGGTCTCCAGACCCGTCCCGACATATCAAGCGCAGAGATACGAAGTGCGTTCAGCAAACCGCTTGGGTTTGAGATGCAGGGTTGTCGTATCGTGCGGTTCCAGGACCTGACAGGCCGGCCGGAAAGGACGCGACGATTCGGGCCTATTGCACAACGAGCACACTTGGCTCTGATTAAAGAAAAATCCGCATCTGCTCATCAGGACGGGACTGGAGTCCCGTCCTACTTTTTCTACGACTCTGAGGTCGCTGCTTTCAATACTCCCGCCGCTGCCGCGAACTGGGTATCTGCATCTGCTTGCGATACTTCGTAATCGTACGACGAGCCAGCTTGATGCCATCGGCTGCGAGGGCATCAACCAGTGCGTCGTCGCTGAGGGGATCTTTCTTGTCCTCGCCGTCAACGAGTTCCTGCAGCTTGATACGAATCGTGTCCCACGCCACTTCTTCGCCGTCAGCCGTTTGAGTGCCGCCGCCAAAGAATCGCTTCAGCGGAAACAGACCGCGATGCGTCTGAATCCACTTCTCATCGACGGCTCGTGACACGGTCGTGACGTGCACTCCAACCCGGTCCGCGATCTGCTGCATCTTCAACGGGTGGATATACTCCGGTCCCTTTTCGAGAAACTCGTGCTGATGATCCACGATCTCCTGAGCGACCTTTCGCAATGTGTTGTAACGCTGTTCGATGGATTCAATCAACCAGCGAGCAGACTCAATCTTGCGTCTTATCCAATCGCGAGTTTCCTGCGTTGGGTTCTCTTTGAGCATTTTCTGATAGCGGGGACTGATACGCAGTTCAGGAACGTATTCGTCCAGCAGCTTTACGACATAGTGACCATCGGCATCTTCTTCGATCGCCAGATCCGGAGTCACGCGTTGCACGGGACGTTGTTCAAAGCCACGACCTGGATACGGATTCAGCGATTGAATTTGTTCGATACCGACTTTGATGAGATCGATCGAATAACCAGTTGCTTTCTGAATCACCGGCAACCGGTTGAAGGCGATGTCTTCCAGGTGATCGCGAATCAGAACTTCCACAACTTCATGAAACGGCAAGTGTTCGTCAACCTGCAGCAACAGCATCTCGCGATGATCACGAGCTCCAACGCCAGGTGGGTCAAGATGCTGGATCAACTTCAGCACTTCCTCAGCCTGTTCCATCGTCAGGTTGTAGTCGTACATCCTGTTGAACTGCTGGGCGATTTCGGGCAGCATGCTCTGCATCCGTCCGTTGTGGTCCAGATGCTGAATCAGGTACTCCCCAAATTCCCTCTCAACATGATCAACACTGAAGAACGAGAACTGTTCAAGCAGGTACTCCTGAAGTGACTGCGGGCGAGCGACCATGTTCGACATCATGTCGTTTTGACGATCCATGTCGTCACTCATTTGATTCGATGACTTGGAGCCACCAAACCCGACATTGTCTTCCGACCAGTCCGACGAAATCTCGAGGAGTCGCTCGAAGTCAGATTCGTTGTTGTCTTCTTTGCCGGCGACCAGTTCTCTGTTTTCGACGTCCTTTTTCAGCTCCCGGACTTCGCGGGGATCATCATGTGAAATCGCATAATCCGCGTTGTCGGGTTCTGGCGGGGGCGAATCCTTTTCTTTTTCCACGCGTTCGAGCGTGACGTTTTCAACCAACTCCTGCTCGATTCGCTCATTGAGCGCCATCATGTTCAGCTGCAGAATCTCCATTGACTGGATCATCCGCGGAGCCAGCTTCATTTGCTGGCTCATCTTCATATTTTGAGAGATGTTCAGATGCATGATTTCGACCGCGGATCGTAAAAAATCAAAATTCTGAAAAAAACAGATAAACAATGTTTCGCCCGCAGAGATCGTTTCAATAATCCTGAATTTCTGTGGATATTATTGAATGCAATCACCGTGGACAGAACTCGTCCGATGCGAGGTTTGACTAATGTAGCCTATCTCCACTGTCTCGTCGATCTGTTTTTGGCATCATTCTTGCATTCGTGCAATTTGCCGAGCGGCTGGACGTCAGCCCTCTGTGTGGAGGCTCGCGCGAAATCGAAGCAGCAAGTGAACCTCGGCTGGGCGCGCGGCAAAAACAAGAATGGCCTCGCCAGACAAAATCAGGCGCGAAATAGGTTGAACAAGACACGGACGGCTGACGCCTAACCGCTCGCCTTTGGGGTTCAACAAAACCGCCTATCCGAGCAACGCCTCAACTGCCGTCGCACCATGATCCGCCAGCGGGATCGGACGACCAATGTTGCTCAGGTTCGTCAGCGCTGGATCAAGGTTTAAAGCGCGGCAAATCGTCGCCATGAAGTTCTGCACGGTCACTGGGTTCTCTTTGACCTCAGTTCCGTCGTCACTCGTCGCGCCGTACGTCTGACCGCCCTTGATCCCCGCGCCACCAAACACCGTGCTCCAGCTGCCAGGCCAGTGATCCCGGCCGGTGTTGCCATTGATCTGTGGAGTCCTTCCGAACTCACCCATCCAGATCACCAGTGTGTCATCCAGCAAACCGCGTTGCTTCAAGTCTGTCATCAACGTCGCGTAAGCCGGGTCCAAAACTTCGCACAGCGATTTTACCGCCGTGAAGTTTTCCGCATGAGTGTCCCAACCCGCGCCTGGCGCACCGTCGACGCCAGTGAGCGACACTTCCACAAACGACACGCCACGTTCAACCAATCGCCGCGCCAACAGACATCCTTGTCCGAACGTCGATCGACCGTATGCGTCACGCAAAACGTCATCTTCTTCATCCAGCTTGAACGCGCTGACAGCAGACGACTTCATCATTCGTATCGCTTGTTCGTACGATTCCAGATGACTACTGCCTGGGCCATCGGGACGCTCCGCCAGAAACGATGTTTCCAACGTGCTCAGAAGATTCAGTCTCGCATCGACCTGGGCCGTCGAAAGTCGCTCCGCCGGTTTCAGGTTGCGAACCTGAAACGACACGTTCTTATCTTTGTCAGTTTCTGATCCAACCACCAGCGGCGACCATGCCGGCCCAAGGAAACCAGGGCCATACGCTCCCGGACTGAACGCGCGGAATGGATTGCCGAGCAAGCCCGCGAGGTCGCAAAAGCGGCCAAACTGACATTGGTCGAGGATGACGCGTTGTTGGCAGAGAATGCCGGTTTGACGGAATGGCCAACAGTTATGATTGGCAGCTTCGACGCGGCATTTCTCGATGTGCCTGGCGAGTGTCTGACAACGGCGATGAAGAACCATCAAAAGTGCTTCTCGCTGATAGACCCGAAAACCGGCAAGCTCGCCAACCGCTTCCTG
>JANOZG010000494.1:0-11882 GCA_031429275.1 Planctomycetota bacterium | reverse complement strand
CGAAACTTTGACGACGCGTAGCCCTTGCTGGCGAGCATGTTTCAAAGCATGACGCCCCCAACCAGTTGCCCGCATGAATGCCGCCATCGGGTACGTTGCCCCGTCTTCAATCGGCGTCAACGTGTCTGCCGTATCCTGTTTTTGTCTCACTGATCCACCTCACGATTGAGTGATGTAAACGCAGTCGAAGTGACTGCTGATCAGTGCAACTTACTGGCGCATTAAAAAACCGTCAGCAACTTTGCCGACGGTTCAGAAGCATCAGAGGAATATCAGTAGAATCAGAGTTTCCACCATGGTTTGTCTGGCCACTGTCGCTCCAGAATCGGGAGTATCATATCCCGATTGTACGTTGCAGGTTTCCCTCTGGTGCCCTTCCTGATGGGATCGCCCCATTCAGCTTTTTTTGTTTGAGGAATGTTCTTTGGTTCGGTTTCAATTATTGCTGCGATCTCGTTTAACGAGACGATCACCGGCAAACTATCAACGCCACGATTTCGTAGATACTCACGTCCGGCTTTGAGCAAACCAGACACGCCTGCCGCGCCATTGCTTTTCAGGATCGTGATACATGCGGACACGACGCTACGCACCATCTGCTCTTCATCGCCGTCGAATGCCTCAAGACAGAATTCAGGGACAACCCAACGGCCGTTCTTCTGACTCCACTCTGCAAAGTCATGGAAGAACAGATTCGCCATCAGTGCCCGCACAGAGTCAAAGATCTTTGCGTTTGGCTTCGAGTTCAGTTCTTTGAGGATTGCCCCAAGTTGCTCATCGAATTCCGTAATCTCATCCTGATTGTGCAACATCATCATTCGACTTTCCGTTAAGTCGATTCCCGAATTGAGACAGCCAGGGAAACTGGTTCGGATTCCAGCTTGTTGCGTCGGGTAATTAGTCCGCCGCTATCCCTGATTGATTTCGTTTCATTCACCTCGCCATTCACCTTTTAGGGTAAAATTGAGCCCGAGGTGAATGGATTGTAGTTTCTGATTCGCAGTTTTACCAGTGTTTTTACACTGTTTGAACATTCGCTGAACACACTCGCGGCATTCGTAAAGCGTAGGTCGAAGGTTCAAGTCCTTTCGGCGGCTTGCAGAAATTACAGGGGAAACCGGGTTAAACCGGTTTCCCCTGTTTCGTTTCGGACTGAGTGTTCGACTGACCAGTCGTTAAATGTCGCAGAATTCCACGGTGAAAACCGGAAATCACCGCTGGCTCGTGTGACTGAAGCAAACATTTTGGACTTAGCTCAATAATTCACTACGATACCACGCTGTGTCCTGATGACGTTTGTCACCATCAAATCAGACTTCGCTAAACGCTTAATCCAAGAAATGCCCTGAGATCACACAAGATGCGTCTTCCTCAATTATTCAAGACTCAGCCGTTCGTACTTTCGATCGAAATCTTTCCTCCCAAAACAACTGAAGGTGACGCGGCGCTGCGAAAAAATCTGCGGACGTTGATTGATCATGATCCATCGTTTGTCTCCTGTACTTACGGTGCCGGAGGTTCGACTCAGGACCGCACTTTGCATTGGTGTCGAGAAATCCAGCAGGATTTTCATCGCCCAGCCATGACGCACTTCACGTGTGTTGGTTCTACGCGCGAGCAGCTCACATCATGGCTGGATCTGGCTGTCGCGGAGGGCATTCAAAATGTCATGGCTCTGCGCGGCGACCCACCGGCAGGGCAGGAGGCGTTCAAAACGGTTGAAGGTGGTCTGAGCAATGCCAATGAACTTGTGGAGCTGATTCGCAAACATCATCCGAACATGGGGATCGGTGTGGCTGGCTATCCTGAGAAGCATCAGGAAGCACCAAGTATGGACATCGATCTGGAAAACCTGAAACGCAAAGTTGATGCTGGTGCCGATGCAATTTTCACGCAACTGTTTTTCGTCAACGACAACTTCTTTACCTTTCGAGATCGATGCGTTGAAATGGGGATTTCGATTCCGATCGTTCCAGGAATCATGCCGATCACTGACTTCGCTCGAATCAAACGCATTACGTCAATGTGTGGCACTGTGTTTCCAGAAGACCTCGCAACGCGTCTGGAAGCTGTTCAGGATGATCCACAGGCTCAGTTCGACATCGGCGTGGAACATGCCATACAGCAATGCGAAGAACTCAGGGCGGCCGGAGTTCCCGGCATGCACTTTTATGCGTTGAACAGGTCCGACGCCTGTCAAAAAATCCTGAATGCTATTCAACCGTAGCCGAGAGAAAGTTCAAAAGTGAAATTGTCGAAATCCGTGCGAACGTTTGGTTCGCTGAAGTGCAGCGTGATTCAATCGGATACGCTCGACGAAGCCAACGGCGGTCTGGTAATACTGAATCATGGATTTGGTGCATCCGGTGACGACTTAGTCGATATCGGTGCAATGCTGATGGATGATTCCGCGCCAATCGCTTCGAAGTTTCGCTTTGTCTTCCCGGAAGCTCCGATCGATCTTGGGCCGATGGGGATGCCTGGCGGTCGCGCCTGGTGGCCGATCAATATGGCAAAGCTGGCCGAGATTAATCAGACTCGGGATTACTCAGCTCTCACGCAGATTTGTCCGCCCGGCATGCCTGAAGCGACTTCACTGCTGGCAGCGGCTGTCAAGGAAATGCAGTCTGACTTTTCAGTCAACGAATCGCGAATTGTGCTGGGCGGGTTTTCCCAGGGAGCAATGGTCAGCACACATTTGGCGCTGTCCACCAAATTCAATCCCGCGTTGCTGGCACTGTTTTCCGGTACGCTCTTGTGTCGAGACGAATGGAGTCAATTTGCAATTGCTCACCCGCACTGTTACGTGCTGCTGTCTCATGGCTTTGAAGATACTGTTCTTCCGTTCGGGGCATCAAAAGAATTAGCGGATCTGCTGGCAGATTCCGGATTCAATTTAGAGTTCATTGAGTTTCACGGCGGCCATACGATTCCGATGAATGTGCTGCAACGACTCTCCGTGCTATTGGAACTTGTTCAATGACCCCCAGCAGATCAAAAACTTCCCCCAAAAAAGCAGCACCAATCAAACCTCAACCCATTCGAAAAGCCTGGAAGTTCTGTCCGCGTTGTGGAGTAGCGGCCGCGAAAACCGGACAACATCCTTTTGCCTGCGCAGCATGCAAGTTCACGCATTTCTTCGGCCCGGTGTCTGCCGTGGGGGCAATTGCAACCGATCCAGACGGACAAGTTTTACTGTTGGTCCGTGCAAATGATCCTGGCAAAGGAATGTTCGGTTTGCCAGGTGGCTTCATTGATCCGGGCGAAACGGCAGAAGAAGCGTTGCAGCGCGAGGTTCTGGAGGAAGTGGAATTAGAAGTGACTTCATATCGCTACCTTGCTTCGTTTCCCAACGAATACGCCTATCGCGGATTCATTCTGCCAGTGACCGATATGTTCTTTGTTGTCGAAGTTCGTTCCTTCGAGACCATGAATCTTGCTGATGGCGAGATTTCAGCGTGGCACTTCTGTCACCCGACCAAACGCGAACTGAAACGCATGGCTTTTGAATCCAATCGGCGCGCACTGGAGTTCTTTCTAAAGAGCCGCTGAGTGTTCCCCCGGCAAGTGTCTGGTCAATCTTCTCTTCCCGGCGAGTTCAAAAGAGGCTGAACGGAATAGTCGTTCACACACAAGTCCAGCCAACTCACCTGAATACTGGCGTCTCGGAGCGCTGGCAGCAGCTTTGGCATATACGCATCCAGTTGCCCGGCATTGCAAACTTGCGCGAGGTGCTGTGAAATCGCGGGACAGGATTTGCACAATAGAAGCTGATCGAATTGCCAGTCCAACGCCACACTCGCCGCGATTGAGTCGCTCGTCACGTCCCAGGATTCCGGCAGTCGCCCCGAAAAATTACCGTCTCCGTTGCGCAGCAGAACACTGCTGTCGAGTATGGCGGCGGAATGACTCTGCCAGGCCAACATTGCTTCGCGCTTGTTGCACACCATCGGCACAAATCCGAGAAGCCGAGACACGAGTTGCGAATTGAACGTCATCGCAGAAATGGCGTCCCAATGAACGCGAGATGCAGTGATGTGGAAACGTCCATCTAACCGACGAATCTCATCTGCCGCCTCACCACCGCCGATGACGAACAGCACTTTCCTGCCGCTCAGGTTTTCCAGAACAGATTCCAGGCGTGCGGCCATGTCAGGCAGGGTGAGAAGGCTGCCGCCAACTTTCACCAAAACCGGGGACGTCGAAATCATGCACGAAGAATCCTGATTTCCGTGTCGCTTCCCTTATTGAACCAGCCCTTTTGTGAGCTGCAGAAATGCGGTCTCCAGATTGACTTCTTCTTCCCGAAACAAAGTCACCGCAAACTTTGCGTTGACGAGCTCTGTCGGAACCACGCTGTAATCTTCGACTGTAGGCTTCAGCGTGAGTTCAATCATTTTATCTTTCGTGATCGAAACCGACTCGCTGCAGTCCAGTTGTTCGAGGAGTTTTGCGGCATCCTCCGGCCGTTCTTTGACTCGAATATTCAGCATGATACGCTGTCGGGCTTTGCGCATCACATCTGCCACGTTGCCATCGACAATCATATGACCTTTTTCAATCATTCCAACGCGCGTACACACATCCGCAAGTTCCGGCAGAATGTGACTGCTGACAATGACTGTTTTCTTCATCTCGCCAAGTCGCTTCAGCAGATTACGAATCTCGATTCGCGCACGCGGATCGAGACCGCTGGCAGGTTCGTCCAGCAGAAGGACCTGCGGATCATGCAGCAAAGTTCGAGCCAGTCCGATGCGTTGAGTCTGGCCGCGTGAAAGTTCGTTGACCATCGCGTCGCGTTTAAACGACATATCAACGAGTTCAAGTTTCTCTTCGCAGACTTTGCGGCGTGCAGGGCCTTTGATGCGGTAGGCGGCGGCGAAGAATTCAAGATATTCAACAACGGTCATGTCATCATAAACACCGAAAAAGTCGGGCATGAATCCAACCAGACGGCGAATCTCTTCCTGATCCGTGTAAATGGACTTTCCGCAAACGTAGGCTTCGCCATGATCCGGATTCAGCAACGTCGCAATCATGCGCATGGTTGTGGTTTTTCCGGATCCGTTCGGACCGATGAATCCGAAAACGTCGCCATCTTCCAGCTTCAGCGTGATGTCGTTGGCGGCAATCAGATTGCCGTAGCGCTTGGTCAGATTTCGTGTTTCGATCATAACTGTGTTTCAATTCAGAGTATTATTCAGCGCTTACAACTGCGACAGGGTCTGCCATGTTAGATTCTTCGCCACTTCGCAGCACGGGAAGAAGAAGCCGGACAATTGTCTGTGATTCATCCGGAGTCACTGTGTTTCCATTGACGATCATTTCTGTAACCGGAGTATCAAGCGTTCCAACCACAAGCACGGTATTCAAGTGAATTCCATCACTGAGATCGTCACGACGCAGGGCGTTGTTCTGCAACTTTACAAACGTTTCACCACCGGGCACTTTGAACAGCGACACCATCGTCAGAATGTCGAGTGGATTTGTACCTTGCGTGTCGTAAAACGCCTTGATCTGCACGTGTTTTGACGCCATTCCTTTTTTAGGCTGCTCATCCGGTTGCGTTGCTCGCACTCCTTTCAGAAATTCCCGCAGATCCGATACAGCCACAGAGTAGTTCTCACGTGACCATGGCTGTCCGGGTTTGATCTCCAGGCCATCAGCGTCTGCATTCGATGCCGGTCGATAAACTCGATTGCGAAACACCACCGACCAGTTCTTGATCGGAGATGCAAAGTGATGCGTGAACTCACCTTCCAGCAGACCACTTGAGGGAACTCGCAGATTCGCCTCGACGATCATGGAAGCGGACGCATCAACTAATGCTTCCGCCAAAAACGCCTGCGATCCATCGGAAAGCATCGGTACGGATGAAAAGCCTGCCCCCGCCCCGTCAGAATCTTCACTGCGATGGCTCAACTGCCGCCCCAAAGCGACTCCCCCTTCGCGATACAATCCGCCATACACATCTTCGGGACGACCATGCCATGAAACCGATGTTTTGGCATCCGTCATCGCCACATTTCTTCCACCTGCAAAGAAAGGTGATAGCTTTGCACCAATTGAAATGTTGCCTGAATCTGCCGCAGAGATGCTGCTCCACGAACGCAGACGTACGGTCTGTCGTGTGCCAGGTTGAGCAACATCAACCAGATGTGTCTGGCGAACCACCAACGGAGCTACTCGCTCGCCAACCCATGAAACGGCCAGCAGGCAAAAAGCAATGATCAGCGCCGGAAAAGTGATCCATGTCAGATGCGGTTTTTTCAGAATGCGAACGACAAGCAAGTAGTCCAGCGGGCCGATGACGAAAAGAAAAATAACCATCAGCAGCATCACGCTCCATGTCGACCAGCGATTGGCGGAAGGTACAGCATCTGAAACGGTGGCCAACTGTGTGGCCAGATCAGACACTCCTGAACTTGAAATTCGCCCGGTTCGAGACGTCTGGCTCGCGGAAGTGTCAAGCTGGTAGCCAAAAATCAGCATTTCATAAAGCTGTGGCAACGACAACCACTGGTTCACAGGCTTCTGATTAAGATCGACGGCGACCATGCTGATCATGCCAGCACCGTAGCTGACTCTTTGCACCAAAGGTCCGTTGATTGAATCCACGACGGACCACGCCTGATTTGATCTCAATTTCACGATAGGCACAGACTTGCGATAGGTCTGCAACTGGCTGGAGCCAGCCACAAAATTCTGCAGTCCGGAAAGATCCTGACTGAACATGAGAGCGGGTTCGATTTCAAACACAGGTTGCAACCATTGGCCGAGAGGCGATTCGAGCAATTGAGGAAGATTAGCTCCGCAACTGACAATCAGGTGCCCGCCCGTTGTAACCCATTCTTCAACAGCCTGCCTTTGTTGATCAGAAAGATCGTAGCGATCCACGAGGTACAGGAAATCTACCGAATCCAGACCTCGCCGCGTCAGCGGCAAATCATTCGTCGATGCAACAGACAAGATGGCAAGTGAATCTTCTGTCGATTTGCCGGCTGCAAGTTCATTTGCAAGCGTCGCTAAGCCATCCGGTACACCAATTGTGGCGAATGTCTTCGGTCCATGCTGCAGCAATTGCATTTCTGACTGAACCGCACTCATCTTTGGAGGAGTTGTGGTCGCCGAAAAATTGGTAACGCTCCGGCATCGCACGAGATGTTCCCAAAACAATTCTCCATCGTCGGCCAAAAGACGAATCGTGATAGCGCCGTCAAGTCGCCCTGTCATAAAAACTGACGTCGCTGAAAATGCTCCCGACGCATCCACCTTTCCGGTTGCCACAAGGTCTTCGCACTGATCACCGCGAGCATCGCTGGCGACGACAAAAACCTTAACGTTGGCACCTGCCTTAAATCCTGAGGCTTCAATGTGAATCGGAATCCAGCACCCAACTCGACCTAAGTCACCCAACCCCAGGCGGAGTCGATTTACTGTGATTCCACTGCTGCCAGTAGTTTCCACCGCGACATCAGACTGAGCGGCAATCAAGGTTCTGTCGCCGAGCACCGTCATGCACAACGCTGCGCAAATTAACGCTACGGAAGTCAGGCCTTTGATTTGAATAGTGTTCAGGAGTTTCGTCATGAATTGATAACGGCATCGCGACGGAAATTGGGGAGATTTTTAAAACTTCATGCAACGCCGTTAAGACCGGGCGGGCAGCACTCACGGTGTAGAAGTTGCCGAGCAATTCCGAAACAGACCTCCCGGCGTCCTCCTCTACGTAATTTGGCCTCAAAATGCGGGGAGAGTTTTAAAAACGCCGATTTTCTTGTTTTTTTGCGGTTCACAGGCGTCGGAAAGTCACAGCTCATCGGTATTTCCATCTGTCCGGAACCGCCTTTGAAGCATAAAAATGCCCTCGTTGCAGGTCGCTGTGTCCCGTTTGCGAGTTAAGGTTTTTCAGTTGCCTGGAGTTTCACGGTCTTCACAGGGAAGTTTAATTCAACCGACGGCACGCCCCCGGCTGTCCTCAACGAAACTGCTGCGCCGCCTGCTCCGACTCGCACTGGAGTACCGTGGACCATGCACCTCCGTCGTGCTCATGCAAATCGTTCTTGTGGCGCTGGGTCTATCCACATTGGGAATGACAGGGCTTGGAATCGACTATCTGTCGTCACAGGCTCTGAAAGAGTCCCCCAAAGTTCACTGGCCGTATGGTCTGCAGCCACCTGCTTCGTGGACCTCGCTACAAGTCATCGCGGCGTTGTCCGGGATGATTTTGATCGTCGCGATTCTTACTGCCGCCCTCAAATACCTTGCGGCCGTTGCGTCAGCCACGCTATCACAGGAAGTACTCATCCGAATCCGCACAGATGTGTATTCGAAACTGCAACAACTTAGCTTCAACTTCTATGACGCCGGCGAAAGCAGCTCCATCATCAATCGCGCTGCCGGTGATGCCAGCAATGTGCGTAACTTCATTGACGGCGTCATCATCAAGGTGCTCACAGTATTTCTGACGCTCACGGTCTATCTGATCTATATGCTGAAGATGCACTTCTGGTTAACGATCGCGTGCCTCGCCAGCACCCCATTGCTATGGGTCAGTGCTGTCGTTTTTTCGAAACTGGTGCAGCCTGCCTATCGACGTGCAAGTGAACTTAGTGACGTCATGATTCGCACGCTCGTCGAAAACCTTCAGGGCATTCAGGTTGTCAAAGGATTTGCACGTGAGACTGAACAGGCGAATCGATTTCAACAGGCAACTGACAATATCCGAGATCTGAAGGAGTCGATCTTCTTTCGAATTTCCACTTTCCAGCCAGTCATTGGACTACTCACGCAGGTCAACATGCTGGTCCTGATCGGCTACGGAGGAACGCTGGTCATTCGAGGCGAACTGGCTCTTGGTGCGGGCTTGTTTGTATTTGCCAATTTGCTGCACGAGTTCGCAAATCAGGTTTCACAGATCACAAATATTGCGAACAGTATCCAAACGAGTCTTGCGAGTGCAGAACGAGTCTTTGAAGTGCTGGATGAACCTATTCAAATTGCGACAGCACCCGATGCATTACGATTCGACCGCGTTTCTGGTTCAATTGAATTTGACAACGTGTCATTCGGATATGCTCAGGATCGAATCATCCTGCATGATATCTCACTGCGAATCGAAACCGGTGAATGCGTTGGAATCACAGGTCCCACTGGATCAGGCAAGACGACTCTCCTGAGTTTGCTTAAACGATTTTACGATGTATCTTCAGGCAGCATTCGCCTTGACGGCGTCGATCTTCGCGATCTTAATCTTGACGATGTACGGCGATCGATGGGCATTGTCTTTCAGGACAGTTTTCTTTTCAGTAACACCGTTGCTGCAAATATTGCCTTCGGTGTCCCCGACGCAACTCTGGAAGAAATTAGAACTGCCGCGAAGATTGCGGCGGCAGATGAATTCATTCAGGAACTGGCCGACAAGTACGACTCGATGGTGGGTGAGCATGGATCAAATCTCTCTGGCGGCCAGCGACAACGTCTGGCCTTGGCACGAGCGATTGTGACCAATCCGTCAGTACTTTTGCTCGATGACGCCACAGCATCGGTTGACCCGGAAACTGAGCATGAAATTCGCGAAGCCATGGTTGCCGCAATGCGTGAGCGTACAACGATCGTCGTGTCGAATCGCTTAAGCACACTTCGACAAACTGATCGCATAGTTGTTTTGCAGGATGGCACGATCAACGATGTCGGAACTCACGAGCAGTTACTGAAATCATGCGTGTACTATCGTCAACTTGCCGAACTGCAGGCTTTTTCCGACGGCGAGCGGCTGGGCGTCAGCCCTCCGAGTAATTCCATGGTGAAGCGTGTCGGCTGACGTTGTTGAGATCGCATTTTGGCCACCACGGCGCGGCCACGGTAGGCAGACTGGCTGCGGTGCACGATGATGGAAAGTGCATCGACCTTTTCGCCGTTCAGCAAAATATCGACCTTCACCACATCCGATGTGCGGAATTCCTTGAAGGTGTAGTCCATGGACGCATAACCTCGCGAGACAGATTTGAGCTTGTCAAAGAAATCGAGAACGATCTCACCCAGCGGCATTTCATACGTCAGCATGACCTGTTTGCCGTGGTAAGCCATGTTGAGCTGCACGCCGCGCTTCTGGTTGGCCAGCGTCATGACGGCACCCACATAGTCTTGCGGCATATATAAATGCACGGTGACGATGGGCTCGCGAATCTCGTTCACGCGACCAGCGTCCGGTATTTTCGATGGATTTTCAACCTTGATGGTTTCACCATCGGCCTTGAGCACTTCGTACACCACGCTGGGCGCGGTGGTGATGAGGTCCTGGTCAAACTCGCGCTCGAGCCGCTCCTGCACAATTTCCATGTGCAGCAGCCCCAGAAAACCACACCTGAAGCCAAAGCCCAGAGCCTCGCTGACCTCAGGCTCATAGTGAAGCGAGGCGTCGTTCAGTTTGAGCTTTTCAAGCGCATCACGCAGGGATTCATATTCACTGGCCTCTGACGGATACAAACCTGCAAACACTGCGGGCTGGATTTCTTTGAAGCCAGGCAAGGCCTCAGTGGCTGTTGCACTGAGCCCACCCGTGCCTGGCTTGATGCGTGTGATGGTGTCACCGACGCGTGCAGCCTGCAGTTCTTTGATGCCGGCAATCACAAATCCCACCTCACCCGCCTCAAGCGACGGTCGCGGTTCATTATGCGGGGTGAACACACCCAGTTGCTCGGCGTTGTACATTGCCTCGCTGGCCATCAGCTTGATGCGGTCGCCTTTGGCCAGACGGCCATCTCCACGCGCACCAGCATGACCACGCCCACATAGGCGTCGTACCAGCTGTCGATGATCATGGCGCGCAGCGGGCCATCAGGATTACCTTTGGGCGACGGGATGCGCGCGATCACGGCTTCAAGAATCTCGTCAATGCCCATGCCGGTTTTGGCACTGCATGGAATCGCGTCGGTCGCATCAATGCCGATGACCTCTTCGATTTCCTGCTTGGCATTTTCTGGATCGGCATTCGGCAGATCCATCTTGTTAAGAACCGGAACAACTTCTACACCGAGTTCAAGTGCGGTGTAGCAGTTGGCTACCGTTTGCGCTTCAACACCTTGTGAGGCGTCCACAACAAGCAGCGCACCTTCACATGCAGACAGCGATCGGCTGACTTCATAGGAGAAGTCCACATGGCCTGGCGTGTCAATCAGATTGAGGTTGTAAATCTGCCCATCAAGTGCCTTGTATTTAAGCGCAGCGGTCTGCGCCTTGATGGTTATCCCACGTTCTTTTTCGATATCCATCGAATCCAGAACCTGAGCGCTCATCTCTCTGTCCTGCAAACCACCGCAACGCTGGATGATCCGGTCTGCGAGTGTGGATTTGCCATGATCAATGTGCGCAATGATCGAAAAATTTCTGATGTGATTCATCAACGAGAACGCCTAAGTACTTGAAAGTATTGCGAAGCGCATGAATACGATTCGCAACGGACATAAAAAAGGGCGCGTCGAATAAGGACGCGCCCTGAACCAACAATCTATGGCAACTGCGAAGGTTGGAACTTCATTGTAGGCAAAAAGCCAGAAGCCAACAGTCCCAAAATGCCCATATTTTTGTCGTTGCAAGCTAGCAACAGGAATCTTATACACAACTTATTCACAATTTTATACTGTATGGCACTGGACAACTTGTGGGTGATCTGTGGATCAACGGTGAATACCTTAAATCGGAGAAGTATTCTTGCTTTGGCGCATTTTTATATATCCAACAACAACACAAGAACTACTTCATTCCAACCAAAGCAGTGACTTATCGAGTATAAATGTCAGCAGTTACTAACTTAGTTTTTAACGAGCAACATCGAAATATATCTTTTGGATGCTCAAAAAAACGTTGGTTTTGGAGAAAAA
>JANOZG010000493.1:0-23265 GCA_031429275.1 Planctomycetota bacterium | reverse complement strand
ACATGACATCGCTATCACTCAGGAATCACCGAACTACTCTGTGGAGCATGCTCCAAAAGACTAGCCGGACCGTACGTCGGGCATGGATGTCCGATGCGTCGCCTGCAATCATTGCTGTTCTTTCAACGTGTGCATTCTTTGGCGGTAGCCTGCCGGCAGCAGCCAACGATGATGGTGAAAATGCATCGGCGATATCTCAAACGAGTCGGCTTCAGGATGAAGCGTCGTCAGGATCGTCATCAGAAGCAGGCCATGCGACTCTGCTGTACGGCGCGCCCTATGCGATCACTGGCCCCGTGCGGAAGAACTCTCAGCCAGGTGCTGTGATAACTCACAGTACGACCGTGCGTCCGGCTTTCAGAGCGCACCGAATGCGGCGAGCCAATACGATTGAAACGCCTGCCAACGGGCAGCAAATAGCACGAGTTTCAGCCGAGACTTTTGTTGATCAGCCAGCCGAAGCATTGTCACCCGTCAACGAAATACAACCCACTCCCGCAGAAACATGGGGACAGGAATACGCAACTCATTGTGATGATGTCCTCACCGGCGGCGCGTATCGAAGCGAACAGGAGTCGGTCGGCACATGGTGGAGTCGCCGATTACCGACCATCGAAATGGTGACCGTTGAACCGGGTCAACTGAAGAATTCAGCCCGACAGTTCATCGCCAATCACGCTCTGCCACCAGAACACGACTATGACGTCGATGTTTTTGACCAGAAACCTATCGCAGTCGCTGCAGCCCAGATTGATGTGCCTCAGGTTCCGCAGGCTGCGAACGACTCAATCGACACGCAGGCACCCGGTAAGGATCGACTGAAAACCGACATTCGCAAGATACGTCCGACACTCAGCTACGCGATGCGCAACATTCAGGATTCACAGCTACCAGCTGGCTTCCATGAAAAACTGGACCAGGGAGAATACATAGCGCGTCAGGCCAGTCCCGCGGTACTGCAGTGGGCTCCAACGAATCTGTATTACTATCCTCTCTACTTCGAAGACCCTTCGCTGGAACGCTACGGTCACACTTACCATCCGGTTGTGCAACCCTTCGCTTCAGCTGGGCGCTTCGCAACTCAATTGGTTGGCTTGCCCTACCAGATGGCCCTGCGTCCGGTTCATTCGCGTGAATATGCACTCGGATACTATCGCCCTGGGGAGTGCGCACCGAAGAAACACTATCAAATCCCGTTCAACGAGGAAGCAGCCGTCGTTCAGGCGGCCGCGATGGTCGGCTTTTTCCTGATCTTCCCGTAACTCGACTCTGGAGAGTCGAGTTACGGAAGTGATGCACATCAGCGTACGCGGGAAAAATATCCATGACTTTGTGTCGCAACTTTCTGTTGATCACAATCGTCAGTTTACTCTGCTGCACATTCGTGCCAGCGGATGATCTGCAGATCTCGACCGCGACATTTACGCCTGCAGAGCCCAACCCGGTCTTTACGGCAGCTGAAGGACAATGGGATACAAAAATCCGTGAACGTGGCTGGATTCTGAAAGACGATGCTGGCTGGAAGCTTTGGTACACGGGCTACGATCCTGCGACGCAGCCTCCGATGATGAGTCTGGGGCTCGCTACCTCGTCCGATGGCGTCACCTGGCAACGATCGTCCCAGACACCGATCTACAATGACGGCTGGGTCGAAGATATCATGGTGGTCAAACAGGACGGTACGTACTACATGTTCGCCGAAGGCGCGGCAGACCAGGCACAACTTCTGAAATCCGTCGATGGTGTACACTGGAATCGCGTCGGCACGCTGGATATTCGCAAAACAAATGGTGAGCCAATTCCCCCCGGACCGTTTGGCACTCCAACAGCATACTACGAAGACGGCGTCTGGAATCTGTTTTACGAACGGCGCGATGCTGGCATCTGGCTGGCTCGTTCCACCGATATGAAGGTCTGGACCAATGTGTCCGACGAACCGTTGATTCTTCCAGGCCCTGACAAGTACGACGCACTGATGATCGCGATGAATCAGATTGTTCGCGTTGGAGATCAGTATCTCGCGGTATTACATGGAACCGGTTCACCGGAGAAGCCGCGACAGTGGTGCACGTATCTTGCAACATCTCGCGATTTGATCCACTGGACGAAAGACCCTCGCGGCCCCATCCGTCCTGTTACAGAAAACAAATCCAGCGGCCAGTTAGTTCCAGACGGGAAACAATGGCGACTGTACACGATGCACGAACAAGTCATTCTGCATCTGCCGCAGCAAAAACTCCAGTAACTGCGGAGCGACTCATTCGCGTTCCAGAGATTGAGTTTCAGGAACAAGATGTCGCCGGAAACCGTCGTCAGGATTTACTTCCGCAGACAAGGCCGCGCTACACTGTCTTGCGAAATGCGACAGTCTCTTCGGTTTCGTTCTTCGAGACAGAGTCTGCCTTCGCGGGCTGTGTTGCCGGTCGCAGTTCGGGGTACCTGACATGCATGGCCGCTACGAATTCGTTGAACTGGATCTGGTAGTTAGTTAACAAGTCGCCATCGCGAAGAACGGCGGCCTTCAGTTTGCCTGTTTTTGCAAAATCCTTCAGCAGCGATTCAAAACGATACAGCGGGCCCGCAATCCGATTTGTCAGCTGCATCAGATCCCACACCATGAATGGCATCATCACGAGCACACAAATCACCACAGGTGATGCTTGCTGCCAGAAAGTGGCGGATTCCATACGGGACGGGGAATCTGAGATCACGGCGAGAGAACTCTTGACTCCATACACCACAAGCAACAAAAACAGCGTGGCAGTGTTATACGCCAGAAAATGGACCATCAGCCTCGTGACAATCGGGCCCTGAACAGTCCAGTTAATGAGTTTCTTCAAACGCAGGTGCTTAGACATTGGGTGCCCACTCTAAATGATAACGAAATTCAGTGACTTGAAAGCCTAGTTCACGCCATTTGCAGAACCTGCCCCAAAACTAACGATTGCATGTAGCTCGAAGGAAATCTCCGACGCATTTATTCCGCAGTAGTCGATGGAAGTGATTGTGACGACAGGCCCAGACTTGCCGAGTTTTCTGTTTCTCATGAATTCAGGCACAATAGAGTCGTACGGAGGAGGTAAGCCTTGACGTGGATTCGGGATTGCGTTCAAACTTCAGGAGATTGGCGACAGGAATCTCAGCTGTACCCTCTGGACTGAATTCACTTGCCCTACCGATCGCTTCATAGCACTGGATATGGCCATTTCACGAACAATTCTGCCTTCGGACCCCAACCAAGCCGAACATCCTGAGTGGTGCCACCTGTCAGACGAGGAGCTGCTGGATGTTCGCATGAACCATCTGCATCTCCGTATTGAAGGCACGATTCTGGAATCTCGCATTGAGCGACTTTATGCTGAGATGGAAGCACGAAATCTTCGTTTCCGGCCCCACTTCTGGCTGTCGGATGAATGGTTTTCTCCGGATGGTGTTCCGGGCATCGCGATCCCGTTCTATCTGGCACATCCGCGACTGGCACGTCTCGAAAACCACATGATGCTGGAAGTCGAAGGCGCGGCCGAAGATGCGTGCATGAGAATTCTGCGACACGAAACCGGCCACACAATTGAAACGGCCTACCGGCTTTATCGTCGCCGCAAATGGCAGGAGATTTTTGGCAAACGCTCGCAGCCCTACCCGGAATATTATCAGCCAAAACCATACAGCAGAAACTTCGTTCATCATCTGGATATGTGGTACGCTCAAAGTCATCCCTGTGAAGACTTTGCAGAAACATTTGCGGTCTGGATGAAACCGCGCTCACGCTGGAAGACGCAATATGAGGGTTGGCCGGCATTTAAAAAGCTTCAGTACGTCGATGAGTTGATGCATGAGATCGGTGCCACGCGACCGCTGGTGAATTCTAGGCAGCACATGTATCCGCTAAAGTCCTTGCGTAAGACGCTTCGAAAACACTATGAAGATCGCCGCGCGCACTACGGGATTGAAGCATGCAACTTTAACGATTCAGAACTTCGAAAGCTGTTTTCTGATTCCCCTGAACATTCACGCCGCGTGCCAGCGGCTTCGTTTCTGAGGCAGCATCGAGTAGAATTTCGTCGGTATCTTGCTGACTGGACAGGTCAGTATCAGTATACCGTCGATGAAATCCTCTCTGAAATCATTCGTCGTTGTGAAGAACTGGATCTGCGGCTGGATCGCCCACCTGCTCAGGTGCGGCGCGATGCGCTGGTTATGCTGACGGTCCAGGTGATGAATTACTTGCACAACGGCCACCATCAGGTCGCTCTATGAGACCCCTTCGAATCCTTGTACTGGCACACGAAGATCTGCTGCCGCCCGACAGCATGGAAGGTTTTACCGACGAAGAAATTCTGGAGTGGAAATCCGAATTTGATGTGCTGACGACGCTGCAGAACATTGGGCATGATGCTCAGATTATTGGCGTTCGAGACGACCTGGGCGTGATCCAAAGGAAGCTGGCAGAATTCAAACCACACATCACCTTTAATATGCTGGAAGAATTTCACAGCGTCCCGACTTTTGACAGTTACGTCGTCAGCTACCTCATTCTGAAGCAGCAAAAATTTACCGGATGTAATCCTCGCGGCCTGATGCTGGCTCATGACAAATCACTGACGAAACAGATTCTGACTTATCACCGACTGCCCACACCGAAGTTTTTCGTGATCCCGGTCGGCCGCAAAGCACGCAAACCTTTGCGATTGACGTATCCTCTGTTCATCAAATCAGCCACCGAGGAAGCGTCGCTGGGGTTGTCACAAAGCAATATTGTCCACAACGAGGACGAACTGCAGGAACGAGTGTCGCATATTCATGAAGTCACACAGTCTGATGCGCTGTGCGAAGAATACATTGAAGGGCGTGAACTCTACGTGGGCATCATCGGCAACACACGGCTGACATCTTTCAAAATCTGGGAACTGCGATTCGATAAGAATAAAGAAAAGATTCCACTGATCGCGACGCGCGAGGCGAAATGGGATCCAAAATTTCAGAAGAAGTACGGCGTGATGACGTACCCGGCGGATGATTTATCTCCGGAGATCGAACAGAAGATTTTGCAGACATGCAAACGAGTTTACCGCGCGTTGTTTCTTACGGGGTATGCGCGTGTCGATTTACGTCTCACGGCAGACGGGCGGATTTATGTTCTGGAAGCCAACCCGAACCCGAATCTTTCGTACGGGGAAGACTTCGCAGAATCCGGTGACGCAATTGGAATCAAGTACGAAGAACTGCTGAACCGGATCGTACAGCTGGGACTGAAATATTCTCCCACCTGAGTTTGTCCTGACACGTTCGCTGACACCTTTGTTTTGCGTGAGATCCTGAAGTCACGTCAGGGAGTTACGACGTCGGAGAATCTGCCACCAGATTGGCCAAATCAATCGGATTCTGGCACTTCCATCCTTGGCATGAAAACGTGCGTGACTCAGCATCATTTTGATTACACCTCCGGGCTTGTCACCTCATCGTTCGAAGCGCGGGTCGATTGACCGGAGCAGCGAACGGCCGGGGGCAAATTCGCGTCGGTCGGTCTCACCAACGTGGGATATCGCATCACATACCGGGAACTGGAGTGTCGGCTCGAAACGCGAACGGCAAACTCAGTTTCACGGGCATTCCGCCTTCAGCAGTCGGCAGGATTCACTGATATTGCGACGCTCTTTAGAGAAGGGACTGTTCAAGCTTAGTGCGGGACGGGACTGTTTGAGTCATTGATGTCATCCCAGAGTGTTGCATGCGGACTGTGTTTAACGCCAAGGTTATTCAATCAGCAGAGAGATCGTGTCGTACGAAACTATCAACCGGAATGCCGGTTGCTCCGACCAGCGTTGCGGCGGCCTGGCTGAGTTCGTTGAGCAGGTCGAGGCGAGCGCGGCGGTTGAGGATGAGGCTGGTGCGGGCCTGGACGACACGGACGACATCGACCTCGCCGGCCGCGAATTCTTTTTCCAGTCCTTTGAGTTCTGTGGGAAGATCAGATGACGCTTCTTCCAATGTGTCTGATCTTACGACCGCAAGAGCCGTCGCATAGCGATCCATGGCGGCCGTCGCTTCGAGTTCGGCTCGCCGCTGAGCCTGGTTCCATGCGGTGATTCGCTGGTGATGTTCAGTCAGACGCTGACGTGCCAGAGGCTCTCCATTGTTGACAACGGGCAGATCCATTTGAGCGCGGAAACCAAAAAAGGTCGTGCTGTCGGCCGTGGACTGGTAATATGGTCCCACCTGAAGGTCGGGTGTTTTGGATGCGCAGGCAAGCCCCAGATTCGCGCGAGTTACATCAACGTCCGAGCGAGCGGCCATGACATCCGGACGCGACATGGCCCATCCGACGACATTACTTGTGGAATTGTTGACCGCATGATCCCACTCGTCATGGTTCCACTCAACCTGAGCAGATGTGGCCTCGTGTGAGGTAACGTTGGGAAGCTGCCATTGAAAATGATGCAGATCTCCGGCAATGTCTGGAAGAGAACCGGGCTGTATTCCAACGTGTCTCGCGAGATCTCTTAAGGCGTTTCGGAAGTTCGCCGAGGCCAGCTGATGCTGCTGACGAGTTGAGGCCGTGTCGACTCTAACGATCGCCACATCGGCAGCCGTTGCTGCTCCGGCATCCAGTTGATTTTCGAGGATCTGCAGCAGCTGCAGGTTGTTCTCATGACTGGTCTCCGCCAGTGTTCGGATCCCTCGCATGTACAACGAGGTGAAATACAGACGCTGTGCCTGAGCGAGTGTCTGCAGCTCCGCATGATGAATGTTCCATCGCGTGCTGTTGAGTGCAAACCTGGCTCCCTGTTCACGAAAATCCTGCTGATGGGCCAGCTGTATTGTCTGCATCAACAGGACGTAATGGAAGGTTCGATTTGGGACACCATTTCCCGCATCCTGAAATGGAGTGGCCTGCACCTGCAGGAACGGATTAAAGGGGTATGTTTCAGCCACATCCTTTGCTGCAAGACTGACCCGTTCGGACTGACGAAGAGTGACAAGATCCGGATTCTGCGAAACTGCCGTTGCGCTCAACTCTGAAAGAGAGAGGCCGACGACGGACGTTTGATCAGAAGTTGTCTCGTCGCTGCTGTTCGTGCCACTGGATTCAGGCAGGACTCTCGACAGGGATGCGGCATGGAGCGGTGGTCTCGGTTTTTCAGCGGCTGCCAGTTTTCCAGTCGTCCCAGATTCTGGCAGTGTTGCCGATTCCTGCTGAGGCACGGCGGGCACGTACGCACCCTTCGATGTGTCGGTATTTCGCAACCCAAGATTCGCCGAGCGACATCCTGTGCTCATCATGATTCCCAGAATCAAAATCTGAGACAGACGGTAATGACAAATTCCCATGAGACAAGCTTTTGAACGACGAACGAGACAAGACCTGTGTTTCTGTTCGTCCATCCAGGTGCCATGAAGGCAAAGTCCTTGAGCTGAGTAGCCCAAAGTTAAACTTGCGATCGCTCATCCCTGAGGCTCGATCGACAGAAACTGCCGCTCGAGTACCAGTGATCAGAGTTGTATCGGTTGGCCCGGATATGCCGTCAGGTCGTTACAGTCGGAGCAGCTTCACTGTCTTCCAAAGGCGGAACAGCATTGCGTCCCCAAAACAGATAGAGCGGCGGCAGCACAAACAGGTTCAGAATCGTGGAGGTGACGATTCCACCCAGAATCACAATCGCAAGAGGATACTCAATTTCATGTCCCGGCTTGTTTCCCGCCATGACGAGGGGAAGCAGTGCCAGCGCCGTGGTCAGCACCGTCATCAAAATCGGAATGAGGCGTTCCTCAGCTCCGCGAACAACCAGACTGAGGCCGAATGGTTCACCTTCCACCTGTTGCAAATGGCGGTAGTGGCTGACGAGCATGATCCCGTTTCGAGCGGCGATCCCAAGCACCGTGACGAAGCCGATCAGCGAACCCAATGACAGAGTTCCGCCGGCAATCCACGCGGCAATAACTCCTCCGATCAGGGCAAACGGAATCGTCAGCGCGACCATGGCAGTCAGACGGATCGACTGAAAGTCCATGTAGAGGATCAGCAGAATACCAAGCAGCGATACGCCTCCCAGAGCGATCAATCGCCGCTGAGATTCCTGTCGAGCTGCGTATTCACCCAGAAATTCCGGATGATAGCCGCGATCAAATGACAGCCCGCGAACAGCGGCTTCCACGTCACGTGCGACGGAACCAAGGTCACGTCCTTTGGCATCGCAGGTGACGTCGATACGCCGCGAGCCGCCTTCACGTTTCACTTCGTTCGGAGCTGGCACGATTGCGACATTCGCCACATCGCGCAAAGGAACCTGGCCTCCGGCTGGGGTATCGATGCGAATCTCCCGAAGCGAATTCAGATCCGTCCGCGTCGCTTCCGTACCCCAGACGACGACGTCCTGCTTCTTCTGGCCTTCGTAGACTTCGCCGACTTTGGTCCCACGAAGGACCGTCGTGATTGCTCGACGCACCTGCCCAGGAGTCAGCCCGAATTGCTCAATCGCATCGTGCCGCAGTTTGACTTCCAGTTGAGGCACCAGCACATTGGCTTCGACTTTCAGATTGTTGATGCCTTCGACCTTTGCCATCACGGCTTCGGCTTCTTTGGCTTTGGCACGCAGGACGTTCAGATCCGAACCATAGATTCGCACCACCACACTGGAGCTGGCTCCCGTCAGAACCTCTTTCACTCGTTCACGCAGATACGTTAGCACATCGCGATACAAGCCCGGATACCCGTCAACCGCCGTCTGAATCTTTCCAAGCGTCTCATTGTAATCCACATCGGTATCGATGCTGATCCAGAGTTCCGTAAAGTTCGGGCCGACGACTTCGTCCGCGACTTCAGCTCGACCAATATGGCTGCCGAAGTTTCGCACACCGGGGATCGCACGAAGCTCGCGGCTGGCTTGAATGGTGACTCGATTCATCGCCTCGATCGACGTGCCGGGCTTCTCAACGAAGTGCATCAGAAAATCCGTCTCCTGAAAGTTCGGGAGAAACTCCTGCCCCAGCCCATTCAGCACAATCAGCGTTCCCGCCAGCGACACCGCAAGGAACATGAACGCCGACTTTGGACGAATCGCAAACCATGGCAGTATTGCTCGATAGGGCGTTCGCAACCAACGGCTCAGCGGCGGCTCTTTGTCTGAACCTTGATGCCCCGGCAGTATCAGCAAGCACATGGCCGGCGTTACGATCACCGCAACAAACAGCGATGTCAGAATGGCGACGACATATCCGATCGCCAGAGGACGAAAGAACGCCCCGGGAAGTCCTTCCAGAAAGAAGACCGGAAGAAAGACAAGCATGATGATCACCGTTGCATAGACCACGGCACTGCGCACTTCGAGCGATGCATCAAGGACAACGCGGAACGATGACCTCGGCTTTGCCAGCGTGCGATTGATGCGCAGTCGCCGCACGATATTTTCAACATCAATGATCGCATCATCCACGACTTCGCCCAATGCGATCACCAGCCCGGCGATGATCATGGTGTTGATCGTCAGCCCCATCCAGTAGAGCAGAATAATGGTGGCCATCAGTGAGAGAGGAATGGCGGTCAGACTGATGATGGCTGTTCGCCAGTCAAAGAGAAACAGCCAGATGACGACGACTACCAGGACGCATCCCGTCAGAAGTGACGACGTCAGGTTGTCGATCGAGCGTTCAATAAACGTCGCTGGCCGAAAGATAGTCGGATCGATTTCAACGTCCTTCAGGCCCGGCCGCATGGCGTCCAGAGCCGCCTCCACCTTGCGAGTCACTTCGAGCATGTTGGCGGCCGGCTGTTTCTCGACAATCAACAGCAGCCCGAGCTGATCGTTGATGATCGCGTCGCCGATCGCGGGCGGAGTTCCGATCTTCACGTCAGCGACATCGCCCAGATGCAGCGCGGCCCCATCTCGAAACGAGACGACGGTTCGTGCCATCTCTTCCGGAGTTTTCACCGACGAAAGTTGTCGCACGGCGAGTCGCTGATTTGGTGTGTCGACAAAACCGCCGGCATCCAGAGCCACGGCATCGCGAGCACTCTGTAAAACTCGATCAAGCGAAACATCGTGGGCTAGCAGACGTTCAGAATCGACGATCACCTGAAGCTGTTTATCTTTCTGTCCCCAGATGGCGACATTGGCGACGCCCGGAATGGCCATCAGCCGTGGACGGATTGTCCAGACGGCCAATTCCGTCAGATCACTTTGGTCAAGCTTGTCCGACCAGATGCCAATCTTCAGCATACGGCTCAGGGACGACAATGGCTGAAGAATGACGGGTGGCCGAGCGACGTTGGGAAGCCGTGGGCCTTCTGACGCAAGTCGTTCCTGAACCAGCTGCCGAGCTCGATAAACATCCGCATTTTGATGCAGCAGCAAGCGGATCGAAGATAATCCCATCACGGATTTTGATCGCAGAGTTTCGAGTCCCGGTGTCCCGATGAGGGCGTTCTCCAGCGGAAAGGTGACGAGGTTCTCAACTTCCTCGGCCGACAACCCGGGCGCTTCTGTCTGGATCTCAATGTACGGCGGGGCAAATTCCGGGAACACGTCCAGCGGCATTGATGGAACCAGCCGAAGCCCCACCACAATGAGCACCACCGACAGCGCCAGAACGGCGATTCGCATTCGGAGTGCTAATTCGATCAGCCAACTCATCGTGAACTCGCCCCATAACTGTAAATTGATACTGACGCCCAGCCGATCGCCGACGACTCATGCGCAACCATCACGTCACTTCGCGAAACCAAATTCCGTCCCAGCCAGTTCGGCCACTGCGGCTGTGACGACCGATGCTCCAACACCGGGCCCATGATTCAACGCCGCCCAGCCGTCAGCGACGAACGCCACTTCGACCCGCTGACGAACGAACGTTCGATCGCCCGTTTTTTCATAAACCCACTGGTTTCCATAGATGTCGAGATACACGGCCGACCACGGAACAGCCAGCGTCGTTGCTTCGCCCTGCATGCGAATCTGAGCACTCAAGCGTTGCCCCGGCTGAAACTTCGAGTCCTCGTTAGGCAGTTCGTAGTACACATCCACCGTCGACGCCAAAGCCTGTGCTGTTGGCGGAACAGTGACAGGATTCACGCTCACAGGATGCGACGAATGTCGTTCGCCGGGGGCCGACAATTGTGCCGACCCGGATAAATCAAGACGATCAATGTCCCCGACATACACCGGCACACGAACCCACAGCATCGCGTCATTCATGATCTCAAACATCGCCGCCCCTGCAGCCATGATTTGCCCCGGTTGAACCTGCACGCTGCGCAGAATCCCGGACATCGGAGCGACTATCGGTATGGGCTGAAGAGTTCCCGCTTCCGCATCCAGTTTGATTCCATCCACAATGACCTTGCGAGCCTTCGCAGCTTCCAAAGCCGCTTCAGCCAACTTGAGCTGTGCAGTGGATTCATCGACCGTTCGAATCGTGCCCGACTTGTCTTTCAGCAATCGTTCTGCACGATCCAGCGCAATCTGAGCCGCCTCGACCTGCACCTGCGACTGCTGTACCTGCGCGGCAGCATCGTTCTGGGACTGAGCGATCGTATTCTTCGCCTCGGCAAAACGGATTCGCTCGGCGGGCGTCAACACATCACGCTCGGGCGACAGCATTGGCAACAGCTGCAGGACTGGCGAGTCTTTCTCGATCCGCTGGCCGGGAATGAGCATGGCCTGCCCATTCTGAAGCTTCAATGTCCCCGAGAGCGGCGCTGAAACAACAACGGATGCTCCCGCTGGCAGCACAACCTCCGCGCCGTAAGTGCGAAAGCGAGGCATGCTGCGTTCTGACATCGACTGCGTCTCAATCCCCAATCTTCGCACGGCATCTTCGGTCAATTCGATCGTGTTGAGCGTGGTCTCTGCGACGGGATGTGTCGTCTTCGCAGGCGCGACCGGTGACGCTTTGGCTTTATCGTCGGAAGACTTCGCACATCCAACGCACCAGATGGCGACTATGTAACAGCCAACCACTGCCAACCAACGAAGTGGACAAGAATACTCAGACGCTAATCGCGGCATTACACGGTTATCTCCGAAAGCTCAACTGCTGTTGAGACTGCACCAGAATCGTCAGTGGTTTCCGTTGAAAAGGGAAGCGTTCTGCCCGGCAGCGTGACAACGACCGTCGTGCCGGAATTGACCTCACTGCAGACGTCAATTGTTCCTCCATGAGCTTTTACAATTCGCTGGGCGATCGACAATCCAAGACCGACACCCCCGGACTCACAGTTTCGGCCAATATCCGCTCGGTAAAATCGGCCAAAGATGAGCGGCAGATGTTCAGCTGCGATACCCGTTCCATCATCCTGCACACTGCAGACGACGGCATTGTCGCGGCACTCACATCGGACCCGAACTGAGCCATGAGCTTGTGTGAACTTCAGAGCATTCTCCAGCAGGTTGAGGAACACCTGTCGCAGACGGACATCATTGCCCATCACTTCACATGGATGAATTCTGTCGGCTTTGAGCGAGACGGATCTTTCAAAGGCCCGTGGCTGCAACTGCTGAATGAGATCGGTCAAGACTGCGTGTAGAGGAACACGGTCTTCCATGGGTTGAACCACTCCAGCATCTTCACGACTGAGGTTCAGCAACTGATCAGCCAGTCGACATAACCGATCGGTTTCCTCCGCAATCACACTCAGCGCCGCGCGATATTGCTGGGGAGTACGTTCATTGCGAAGAGCCAGCTCCGCTTCCAGTTTCAACGCGGCAAGCGGAGTTCGAAGTTCATGCGACGCGTCGGCCGTAAATCTTTTGATTTCACCCACAGCCCGATCCAAGCGTGCAATCAGTGAGTTCAGAGTCTCCGCAAGTGTGCCCAGCTCATCGTGCGGGTTGGAGACTTCGATCCTGCGATCCAGGCTATCGATTGTGATCGCGTTGGCGGTTTCACAAATTGCGGTCACCGGAGCCAGTGCTCGTCCAGCGATGAAATACCCCACCGCAACAGCAATCATCAGAGAAACAGGCACAAGCCCGACGGCTACCGTTTCCAGTGTTCGCAGTTCATCCAGCAATGGTTGCTGCGACGTGACGGAGAACACTCGAAGTCTTCCAAATCCACTCTGGAACGTCGATTGGGCCGATCGAATCGTTGATGTCTCGGAAAGCTGATTACTGGCGAAGACGATGGACTTTGTCTTCTCGTTCTGCGCAAGCTGCACTCCATGGTCGGTCGTCAATCCCGCACTGACAAAGAGAATTGAATCCTTGTCATCCACAACGACAAAATCATAAATGTCGTGATGATAGAAACGAGTCTGAGCGGCTTTCTGAAAATCAGTGACTGATTGATGCAATTCCGCTTCCAAAAGGATCTCACGTAGTTCTTCTCGCAATGCCGCATCCGTTCGCGCCAACAACTGCTGGCGAGTAATCAGAATCAGAACGATCCCGAACGCAACGATAATCCCTGCGACAGCAATCGCGAAGAAAAGCGAGAGCCTCCAGCGGATGGAAAGCGTTTTCACAAGGCATCTCCCAGTCGATATCCCTGACCACGAACCGTTTGCAGAATCGGCGTGGCGCCTGGCAGTTCCAGTTTCTTTCGAAGATGATTGATGTGTACTTCAATCACGTTGGTCCAGGTTGCATCAGGCTGTTTCCACACGCTGGCAGCGATCATTTCGCGGGTGACGATCTGATTTCGATTCTGCATGAGGAAAACAAGTAATTCAAATTGTCGTGGCTGAAGTTCTATCGCGCGACCACTGCGAAATACAGTTCTTGACATCAGATCGACCTGAATGTCTTGTATCTGCAGCATCCGTTCTTCATTTTGGGTTTCCGGCATCCGTCGACGCAGCAGTGCCCGCACTCTTGCGAGCAGTTCATCAATCGAAAACGGCTTGATCAGATAATCGTCCGCTCCACAGTCGAGACCACGGACACGATCCTCAATGGAGTCACGTGCTGTCAGGAGCAGAACGGGAACGTTGTTTTTGTCGCTCCGTCGGCATTTCAGCCAGTCGAGTCCGCTGCCATCCGGCAACATGATGTCGAGGATCACAAGATCCGGCGAATTCCTGAGTTGTTCCGTAGCCTCTCTCAGCGTCGAAGCCCCGACGACGACGAACCCCGCCTCGGTCGTTGCCGACACGATACTTCTGAGGAGGTTGGGTTGGTCTTCAACAACAAGAACCCGTGACATTGAATCGCCAGCAAGACTGTCCGCCCGACAACGCAGTACGCTCAGAGAAGTCTATCGAATTCGAGGTCTCTCAGAAGAGTTGAGCGGTCTCAGATAAACGCGAATTAATCAAGAACATCTGGAGCATTCGATTCGACATCGTTAGCGTTCCGCGACGTTCATCTGGGTCCTGCAGCACTGAGTCTGTTCGCACATTATCCCGGTTCTGTTTATAAAAATGGTGGTCTGAAGTATGGCTTTGCAGCGTGAGTTGACGCGCACGGGGAACTGGTTGTTTCGCTGGCGAAGCCTTTTTTCCGGTCACGATTGTTGACGTTCTGGTAGTATTACGAACGGATCATGCTGTTCGAAGAAGCCTTCCTGCGCGAGTTCTTTGGAGACTGATCGACTCAGCCACCCGCTCCTCGTCACCCTGCTCCTGGTCACGACCGGAGTCAGCCGCGAAAGGGAACTCTTTAGTTTAGCCTGCCTCGGTCCGACACCTTGACGCGACATCGCTTTGATTGGCCGAGTCGGCGAAACTTCGTCATATGTCGCAGTCACTTTGAATACAGACAGAAGTCAGTTGAACGCGGAAGTGATCGCGACGTCGGCATGAAACTGTTCCCGTTTAGAGCCCTCAGGAGGGCGTGTCATGAATGCACTATCGTTGCCGGCGCACACAGTTCCCGAAAGATGGTCGATAGTTGATAGAGGCTTTCGGTGAGCTGAAAACTCGGCTATTCTCAGCATTCAACGTGTCGGCACCGCAGGCGGCACCTCGACAGCATCTTGTGCCCGCAACTCTGCTCTGGTTTTGTAGTTGCGTCAAATCCAAAACGGTCTTGAAAACCGGAGTACCCGCAAGGGTACCCAGGGTTCGAATCCCTGTCTGTCCGCTTTATGAAACACACTCAGACAGCCGCAATCCTTGTCTAACGTCTTACTTTGACTGGAGTTGCGGCTGTCGGTGTTTTCGGGCTCGACCGGTTCATTCGTGGGTGGTCGGTCTTCAGCAGTCGTCACCGATTCGCTGTGGTTGTCAGGAAAACGGGCAACCATGAGTGCAACCACACTTTGCCCAGATGACCCGTTTGGTGGCATCGTTTAACCCGTGGCCGAAAGGCAAGGCCGAGTTAACATCCTGGCCTGTCAGCCAACAGACCGAACTATCACAACAGGAACAGACATGATCCCGACTCCCACTACGCCCGACGAACTCGATGACCTGATCTCAACGCCGAACCAGAGAGTCGTTTCGGTCGTGCGTGATATGCCTGGTCGTTTCGCTGTGCTGGGTGCGGGCGGGAAGATGGGCTTTCACATCAGCAGCATGCTGCAGCGAGCCCTCGTCGCTGCAGGTCGTGACGAACGTGTTATCACTGTTTCACGATTCTCCGACGCTGCCAAACGTGAACAGTTTGAACGCTCAGGTTTTGACGTCGTTGCAGCGGATCTGGCCGAAGCCGATCAGGTAGCCGGATTGCCCGATGCTGAAAATATTATTTCGCTGGCGGCAATCAAGTTCGGAACCAGCGGAAAACCCGATCTGCTACAGCGGATCAATATCACGACGTCCCAACAGGTGACCGAACGATATCGTGATTCGCGGATCGCGATGCTATCGACCGGTTGCGTGTATGCATTCAACTCACCAGAATCTGGTGGCTCAACGGAAAATACACCGGTCGATCCGCCCGGGGAGTACGCGAAATCACGTGTGGATCAGGAACAAGTATTCATGGAGGCGTCCGTCAGAAACAACACGCGAGTCGTTTTAATTAGGCTCAACTATTCGATCGATATGCGCTACGGCGGTTTGCTTGACGTGGCCCAGAAGGTGCTCAATCGACAACCGGTCGATGTGACGATGGGTTATGCTAATGTCATCTGGCAAGGCGACGCGGTCGCTCACATTATCCAATCGTTGACTCATGCGGCCACACCCGCGGCGCCGCTGAATATCACTGGTCCCGACACGTTGAAAATCCGTGAACTGGCTCAGGCGTTTGGCCATTGCTTCGGTATTGAACCCAAAATCACCGGCACCGAAGGAAAAGTCGCCTGGCTGAATAACGCATCGAAATCGCATGCAATGTTCGGTCTGCCCGAGGTGTCACTGGATCAGATGATCGAATGGGTAGCGACATGGCTGGAACGCGGCGGCGTGACCCTGAATAAACCAACACACTTTGAGGCGCGTGGCGAAGGATATTGAAAGATGCAGCCTTGGCGACAACATCTGAATGCCGGGCAAGTCATCCCCGCTTGTCCATTGGCACTCAACGAAAACGGTTCATGGTCCGAACGTCATCAACGTGCGCTGGTGCGGTACTACATTGATGCGGGTGCTGGCGGTTTGGCCGTGGGAGTCCATTCGACTCAATTTGCAATTCGTGATCCGCAGCATGGACTCTACAAACCGCTGCTGAAGAGTGTTTCAGAATGGCTCACGGAATCATTGCCGACAGGAAGCCCATTCGTTCGAATTGGTGGAATCTGCGGAGCGACAACTCAAGCGACGGCAGAGGCGGAATTCTCAGTCGAACACGGCTATCACGCCGGACTTCTGAGCCTCGCTGCCTTGCGCGACGCGACGGAAGAGGCCTTGATACGACATTGTCAGTCCGTTTCGAACATCATTCCGATTGTCGGATTCTATCTGCAACCAGCCGTCGGCGGACGAGTGCTCTCGTATTCCTTCTGGCGCAAGCTGATGGAAAACGAACGCGTTGTCGCCATCAAGATTGCTCCTTTCAATCGCTACCAAACATGGGACGTCATTCGCGCCGTCATTGATTCCGGACGCGACGATCTGGCTCTGTACACAGGCAACGACGATAACATCATCGTCGATTTACTCACGCCATTTACGTCAGACAAAACGACGCGGTGGATTGCCGGAGGACTGCTGGGACAATGGGCTGTGTGGACCAGAAACGCCGTCGATCTGCTGAAAGATCTGCAGCAGGTCCGCTCGACAGCGACATTCTCTGCGGAATGGTTGTCCAGAAACGTGGCCCTTACAGACGCCAATGCAGCCTTGTTCGATGCTGCGAACGGATTCGCGGGCTGTGTTCCGGGCATCAACGAAATACTTCGACGACAGGGTTTGATGCCATCAAACCGTTGTCTTGATCCGGACGAAGTCCTGTCGCCCGACCAGGCCAACGAACTGGATCGCGTCATCAATGCCTATCCATCGCTGGTTGATCATGAGTTCGTTCGTGAGCACCTTGAACGCTGGCTGGAGTAAGGTAAACTCAGTTAAGAACTTACTTCGGATCATGCTTGCAAGAAGCAGAGTTAGACTCTCAAGTCCCGCGGAATCAACCCCAAGACTCAATGCTATGAAATCAATCATCAGGCTATTGTTGTTCGCCATCCTTGTGACGCCTGCATGCGCAGCAGAGGAGGCGTTTCCGGTGAAAGCGAAACGCATACTGTTTCTCGGCGATTCCATCACCGCTGCAGGTGGTTTCGTCAACATGATTGAATTGCAATTGCGGTTGCATGGTGTTGATCCGATGCCCGAACTTTTGAATGTCGGGCTTCCCAGTGAGACCTGCACCGGGTTGTCAGAACCAGATCATCCGTTTCCTCGCCCAGACGTTCATGAGCGACTTGATCGAGCATTGGCGGCCGTTAAACCAGACGTCGTCGTTGCCTGTTATGGTATGAATGATGGAATCTACTATCCGTTCAGTGAAGAGCGTTTTCAGAAGTATCAGGAGGGTATCAATCGGCTCATTGAAAAAGTCCATGCCTCTGGCGCGAAGCTTGTTCTGATGACGCCGCCACCATTCGACGCGATGCCTCTGAAGGCCGCCGGAAAACTGCTGCCGGGGGGCAGTGAGAAGTACGCATGGTTTGCTGTTTACGAAAACTACGATGAAGTCATTCAGAAGTACGGTCAGTGGTTGCTGGCCCAGAAAGACCGTACGGAAATGGTCATTGATCTGTACACACCGAGCATGGCCTTTTGGAAGCAACAACGCAAAACAGATCCCAATTTCACGGTCGCCCCAGATGGCGTGCATTGCAATAATGAAGGACATCGGACGATTGCTGAAGCTGTTCTCAAGGCATGGGGTGTCGAGTCATGGCGGCCGGTCAGTGCCGAAATGCTTCAGCTGGCAAATGAGAAAGGGACGATCCTGCACGATTCATGGCTAAGCCGAATAGGTCACAAACGTCCAGAGACGGCGGAAGGGTTACCTTTGGAAAAAGCTGTCGGAAAAGCAGCTGAAATCGACAAACAGCTGCTGCCAATGATCGAAAAGACTCGCTAGTTCGTTTCAAGCACGTTTTTTTCGCGCACTCCTTCTGTCGCATCACGATGTTCCATGTGGCAGCCGTGAAGAATTGGTTTCAAAAAGTAATACGGCTGCCGTTTTGCGAGGCTTGTCTTTCTGTGGCCTGGTCACTACAACCACGGTTTTCGGCCTTAAAAAGATGGCTCCCGCACGATGCACAAAGTTGTTGTAGAAGAGCCGTACAAATTTGTTCCCCCGTATCGTGGCCGTTGGCTATCGTGGATGTTTCGGCTTTGGCTGAAACCTTACTTGCGAAAAACTCACGGTATCCTCAAGTGTACATACGAGGGTTTGGAGCACGTTCGCGAATCGATAGAAGCTGGCCACGGGATTCTGCTTTGCCCGAACCACTCCCGCGATTCCGATCCAATGCTTCTCGGAATGTTGTGTCGGGCGATTCCCAGCCATGTGTTCTCCATGGCCAGTTGGCACATCTTTAAACAAAGTCGTTTAGAAGCCTTTGTCGTCCGCAGGCTGGGTGGATTCAGTGTCTATCGAGAAGGCATGGACCGACAGGCGCTGGACGCCTCCGTCCGAATTGTGGCGAATGCGGAGCGGCCGCTCGTCGTGTTTCCGGAAGGTGTGATTTCCCGGACAAACGATCGATTGAATGCGTTGATGGACGGCGTGTCGTTTATCGCTCGAGTCGCAGCGAAGAAGCGTGCGGAAATCCATCCCGACAAGAAAGTTGTCATCCATCCGATTGGGATTCGATATCGACTGCAGGCGGATCTGGCTCAACTGACGGATCCGGTCCTCGCAAAGCTGGAACAGCGCACATTCTGGAAGACTCAGGAACATTTATCGACCATCGATCGCATCGGACGACTGGCGATGGCATTGCTGGCGGCAAGAGAAATCGAAGTGCTGGGCGTCACGCAATCCGGTACTGTGCGAGGCAGAATTGCCAGCCTGATCAATGCGATGTTGCATCCAATCGAAAAACAATGGTTGGACGGTGCTCGTGTTGGTGATGTGATCGTTCGTGTCAAAGACTTGCGATCGGTGATCCTGGCGGATTTGCTAAAAGGCACGCTCACACCGGAAGAACGCACATCTCGCTGGCGGCAGTTGACTGATTGCTACTACGCTCAGACATTATCGATGTACCCGGAAGGCTACCTCGATGAAGGCGTTCGCGGGGTTATGAAACCTGAACGCATCGTTGAAACGGTTCAGCGACTGGAAGAAGACTTGACTGACCATGTGACCGTTCATCCTGCCTGGCGCGTCGAATTTCGGATTGGAAAGGCGATGGTGATTGATCCGGCTCAGAAGCGAGCGCGCGGCGGGGATGTTATCATGCAGAATCTTCGCGAGCAGATGCTGAGTCTGCTGGAAATTGAGGACTGGTGGCCGCCGCAGCCTGTGATGCCATTCGAGGGATAACAGCTGTGCTGCGAATTTAATTTTTCGCACGAGATGTAAGGCACAAACAGGCTTTCGTGGTATAATTTTTCCTTCAGCTGATCGGACATCGTGAGTTATTTTCGGGGCACGAATGTGGCCAACTTTCGACGCAGACGTCGACATCTTAGCCTACCCATCTGGAGCAGCGTGGTGCTGATGACCATCAACATCGCATTGATGGTGGTGCTGATTGTTCAGTTGGGACAGCAAAAGCTTTGGCTGGCATTGACACTCGGCTCGGTGGCCCTGGGGATCAGTCTCTTTGGAATGTCGTTTTATTCCTTTCTGACGATCAAAGAGATTCAGCTCAATCGACGACAGTCCAATTTCGTTGATAGTGTCACCCACGAGCTCAAGACACCGATTGCAGCACTTCGCCTGTATCTTGACACCTTGATCCTGCGTGAGCCGGAGCAAAAAGACCGCCATGAGTTTTACGCCACGATGAATTCTGAACTGGCGCGATTAGATGGCTTGATCAATCAATTGCTGGAAGTTGCCCGTCTGGATGCTATTGGTCATCAGCATGAGCCGGAAACAGTTTTGCTGGGAGATCTCCTGCGCTCCTGCGCGGCGGCTGCCTGCCTGCATCATAAACAGGAGATCTCCGAAGTCTTTCACTTCGAGATTCTTCCGCTGGCATTGACATCTCGCCGTATCTTGTTGGAAATGATTTTCGGCAATCTCCTGGACAACGCGGTGAAATATGGTGGCAATCCACCAAAAGTATCCGTGCATGCGTTTGCCCGTGGTCGCGATCGAGTCGTTGTGCGCATCAGCGACAATGGTTCGGGAGTGCCTGCTGAAAATCGTCGGCGAATATTTCAGTTGTTTTTTCGAGGCAGCGACGAGCTGCAGCGCACAAAGACCGGAACAGGTCTTGGACTGTATATTGTTCGCACATTGGTAGGATTTCTGAAAGGCAGCGTTGCTGTCGCCGACGTCGAATCCGGTACCGGCAGTGTCTTTGAAATTACTTTGCCGGGTCGTCAGCTTGAAGTTCCGGAGTCAGAAAATCGCGACGCTCGTCAGCGGGTATCTGAACTGGCACTGTCAGCAAAGGAGAACGGGCCGTGAGAATTCTGGTTGTCGAAGACGAAGATGCGATCGCTCGCGGATTGCGATTCAATTTCGAACGCGAAGGGCATCAGGTGGACCTTGCAGGTGATGGTCCCGCCGCACTGGAGATCTACGAGTCGGCTCAGCCGCCGATTGACCTTGTCGTGCTTGATCTGATGTTGCCTCAAATGAGCGGGTACGAAATCTGCCGCACGCTGAGGCGGCTGGATACCGAAATACCAATCATGGCGCTGACAGCACGCACGTTGTCGGAGGACAAGGTGCAGGCGTTTGACGTCGGTTTTGATCAGTATATGACGAAGCCGTTTTCGCTCCCGGAGCTTCTGAGCCGCGTTAACAATTTGCTCAACAAACGCCGCCGAGCTCTGGAGAGACGATCAGTACGTCCGACGGAAGACATCGTTCGATTCAGTGACGTGACTGTCGATTTTGGCCGATTCGAACTGCGACGCAACAGCGAAGTGCATTCGTTGACAACTCGAGAACAGGAATTACTCCGCTACTTTTTGGAACACGATGGTGCCGTGTTGTCTCGTGCGAGATTGCAATCGGACGTTTGGAGAGATTCGGCGGACATTTCGAGTCGTTCAATCGACAACTTTGTGATGCGACTGCGGCGCATGATTGAGCAGGATCCTTCTTCTCCGAAGCACTTGCTGTCAATTCGCGGCACCGGCTACCGTTTTCTGCGTGAGCCAACACCAGACAGCGTGAGTGAATCTGCGGGGACAGATTCACAGGAGTGACCTTTCGGCCAACGTGGCTAGCTCATCAATTCGCAACATAGTTTCTTTGGTTTTGCGAATTTTCTGGACAACCGTTCTTAGCCATTCGTATCGCTTTCCTTCATCTGCTTGCATTGTCGCCAGTGAGTGAATCCATAAGATGCGTCTGCGTCAGAACGTGGGCTGAGCGGATACTCAGTCTTGCATGCCTTTGATTTTTGCTCCCCTGATCTTTGCTCTTGTGAAAGGATACCCCTCGTGGATTTTCGGCAACTGATCGCGGCTTTTCAGAAGCTGAATGAAGCAGAACGTCACGTCTTGCACGTTATGACAATTGCCGGCGCTGCAACGGGGCATAATGCGGTCGAAAGGTTTTCGAAAGCTGCTTCGTGGACCGATAGTCAGGGACGACCGTTGAAGGAGAATTCAGTCCGGCCCGTGCTGAAGCGACTGGAAGGTGAGGGGTTACTCCAGAAAGCCAGTCAAGGGTATGAGTTTTATGCGGTCCCCGAGTTATTGCAGGATTATTTCATCCAGGACTGTGTTCGTGCTGGCTGGTTCCCCAAATATGTTGATAACTCGATAACTATTGCTTCGTATTTCTATTCGTACTATGGTGAAGCGTACGAAATTCGCGAACTGCGAAAGGCATTTTACACTGGCGACGTGAATTCGTTTCAGCAGCGACTCCGTTCCAAAGCCTCTCGCGTTGCCGGGTTGTTGAATCCATTCAGCCGCGACATCTACGACAAGCTGCCGCAGCAAATTCAGCTGCTGTTTCTGCAGTCTCTGGTTCATTTGCAGATCACAGGAACTGCCACTTCCAGCGAAGCATTGCAACTCTATGATCAACTGAACAAGCAGGCGTCCAGTCCGGAAGGTGTGAGCCTTGCCTGCAATCTTGATCTCGCGATTGCACGCGGAGATCTTGCGTCGCTGAAGGAATTGAATGACGGTACAAATTCAAAGTTTCCTGAAATCGAAGGCAGTTATGCTTTCCTCAAGGGAGACTTTGCAAAGGCCAGCCTGTTGTTTGCAAAAGCGTTGCCGCTTGGGCAAAAGAAGGGGCGTAAAAGTTCGCTGGCCATGGAGCGACTTCCCGCCTTGTTGTATCTGCTGGTGCTGTTTCGCGAGAACTCGCGCGAAGCGACGCAAACGGGCTACTCGCTGATCACCGCCTGTACGAAGGGAGACAAGAACGTCTATGCCGACGTTTTCAAAGTCATCGAAGTCGCGTTGAAGTTTCAGGAGTTGCCGACAGATTCTGAGCAGTTCCGTCGAACGCTGGTGAATTATCGCCGCTCGCCTCTGGAAACGCTGATATCGTCTTACTTCCAGCGATGGCTGTTGACTGACAAAGAGGCCGCCGGAAAGACCGGACATCTTTCCAGCGTCGCGAAGGGATATCAGGTTTCCGGCCTACTGTGGTTGGCGGCCGAGGCGAAGGCACTGTCTCAATCAGAGAAATCCGAAACGTCTGACGATAAAGAAAGCAAACTTCCCAAAGGCACGATCAGTCTGGTCAACTGGATTGAACCAGAACCTGCATGGCAACGTTCGCTGAATGCGATCGCCCTAATTGGCGACAATCGCACGGTGGAAAAATCAAAGCCCGATCC
>JANOZG010000492.1:0-1612 GCA_031429275.1 Planctomycetota bacterium | reverse complement strand
AAGTGGCCGGACAAGGCACCTCGCGACAGTGGATTTCATTTCAAGGGATATACGCTCGATCCCAGCGGAGTGCCCGCATTCCGATATCAATGGAATGACGTCAGCATCGCGGATTCGATCATGCCGCTTGTATCGAGCCCCGACAACGGCTTGCAGCGAACTCTGGTCATCAAATCATCCGGCCGGATTGAGAACGTCTATTTTCGAATCGCGGCAGACCAGAAGATCGATCTCATCGACGGCTCATTTGCCGTCAATGGCATGAAATTGAAATTCGACGACGTCGAACCGATTGTTAGAACAATTGATGGACGACAGGAATTGCTTGTCCCAATCCAGCCGACCGCAGATGGTCAGGCAACAATTCACTATACAATTGTTTGGTAAATCATTTCTGGACGGATCTCCAGACCGTTTCCATCTATTCGTGTCGGGACTGAACTCGATACTCAAGGCTTGACAAAAGTCTCATCTAACATGCGACAAATGAACTCTGAAAGCTCATTCATGCAGATCAACAGAATCATCGCCACATTGCTGCTCATGGCGATTTCATCCTCCCTCGTCACAGCACAGGACGCAGCCGCACCGAAGGAAGATGACTTCTATCCGCTCACAAAATTCCAAATCCCGAAGGGCATTGTGCTGGAGGCTGGTGCGATCGAACCATTGCCGGATGGCACACTGGCCGTCGCGACTCGCCGAGGCGACATTTACCGAGTATCAGACGCATGGGGCGAAGATCCAGAGGCTGCGAAGTTCGAACTGTATGCTCAGGGCCTGCATGAGATCCTTGGCCTGAGCTACAAAGACGGCTGGCTCTACGCCACACAGCGCTGCGAGGTGACTCGTCTGCGCGACACGGACAACGATGGTAAGGCCGACGACTTTGAGACCTTCAACGATAGCTGGAGCATCAACGGCGATTATCACGAGTACGCCTTTGGCTCGCCGTTTGACAAGGACGGCAACATGTGGGTGACGCTGTGTCTCACCGGTTCATTTGGCAGCGATTGCCCGTGGCGCGGTTGGGCTGTTCGTATCGATCAAAATGGCAAAATGATTCCAACCTGCAGTGGAGTCCGATCACCAGGCGGCATTGGATTCAACGCCGAAGGCGACGTCTTTTACACCGACAACCAGGGACCATGGAATGGTACGTGTAGCATGAAATGGCTGCGGCCGGGATCATTTCAAGGCCATCCCGGCGGCAATCGCTGGTTCTCGCTGACCGAAGGCGGCAAGGATGCGACTCCCATCGAACCAGTGAGCGGCAGCCGCATTATGGCAGAAGCCGACAGGATTCCGGAATACGAGCCGCCAGTCATTCTGTTTCCGTATCAGAAGATGGGGCAGAGCGCAAGCGGTATTGCCTGTGATGTGTCACATGGAAAATTCGGACCATTTGAGAACCAAATGTTCGTTGGCGATGTCACTCACAGCACTGTGATGCGTTGCTTTGTCGAAAAAATCAACGGCCACTATCAAGGTGCCTGTTTTCCGTTCCGCGAAGGTATCAGCTCAGGAACGCTCGCTCTGCGAATGACGGAGGATGGTACGATGTTTGTCGGCGGCACAAACCGCGGCTGGGGCTCACGTGGGACAAAACCGT
>JANOZG010000491.1:0-1996 GCA_031429275.1 Planctomycetota bacterium | reverse complement strand
CCTGAAACCCGTGGCTTCCTTCGCTTTGCTCAGACCAGCCCCGGCCACCCAATTCATCATCGCAAAACTGACTTATCACCTGATTGCGATCCGGGTCTACGAATGCTGCTATCGATGCGGAACCACGGGCTCGGGATTGCATGTTGCTGGTGGCACATTGACAGGGCTGCTGAAGACCTCGTGATACAAGGTAAACAACGCGCCAAATGTCAATGGCATGATCAGGAACGCACCAATGTAGCAGGCACACAATCCCAGCATTGAAACGACATAATGCACAAACAACATTCCGCACAATGGACCAAAGTTGTGCCATGCCGCCCGAGCACTCAGTGTGACTGATTCCCACGGGCCTGTGCCGCGATCCACGATTAATGGAAACGTAAATACGAACGGAACGTACATCACCAGTGATACAAAAATAATCATCGGGTAAATCGTGATCATAGTTCCAAGCACCTGTGCCTCGTTGTTACCAGCCGTCGCAATCATGACCAGCATGAAGATCAACAGCGGAAGCATTACGGCGATAGAGATGGCCATAAAGATCAGCATCGCCAGCAATGAGTTCAAAAAGACGTCAAAGCCCTTAAACAGGGTCTCGAAGCGAACCTGAATGCCGTTCATGCGATAGCGAAAGCACAGATACATGCCGCACATCATCGGACCCATCATGATGCCCATCGGCACCATGGAACCAATCAAGATGGCGATCAGGCAGATTCCGGCAAACAGCCAGTACTGATCTCCAAGCATGGCCTTTGCTTCTGTCAGGCGTTCGATCGGTCTGGCGGCGATTCGTCGGAATTCTCCCGAATCATGCGGGGCAAAACCAGAGAACTCATCAGGGGCGGAAAACGGATTCGACATACTGCGTGTCACCATGATTACTGAACTGGGTTGAAAACCGACAAGTTGCTCCGATAGAGAAACTACCGGAGGCTAACTCTTTTCGCACTGATATTGAAGTGAATTCCAGATGAGTTCAGCCTCGACTTCACGCCAATAAAGGACCTAAATGTGCTGAATTCCCATTGTGGTGCCGGAAGACCATCACCATTTGGCGCGGCGATATGGGTGGATACAATCCGCCGCTTAGAATTCTGGTGACCTGAAACGGTCACCCGCCGCGAAATGACTGAATCTGGAATATTATCGATGGAAGCCGGAATTGTCGGCCTGCCGAATGTCGGCAAGAGCACACTGTTTAACGCCCTGACTTCATCCACAGCCGCTCAAAGTGCGAACTATCCGTTCTGCACGATCGAGCCGAATGAAGGAATTGTCAGTGTGCCTGATGCACGTCTGAATCGAATCACCGTGTTCATTCCGCCACAGAAAGTCATCCCGGCGATTCTGAAACTGGTGGATATCGCGGGTATTGTTAAAGGCGCCAGCGAAGGCGAAGGTTTGGGCAACAAGTTTCTGAGCCATATTCGTGAAGTTGACGCGATCCTGCAGGTCGTACGTTGCTTTGTTGACGACGACATTACGCATGTCGGCGGCGGCGTGAATCCACTTTCCGACATCGAAGTCATCGAAATGGAATTGATGCTGGCTGATATGCAGACACTGGAAAACTCGATCCCGAAGGCGCAGCGATCTGCGAAGAGCGGCGACAAAGAAGCAAAACTGCGAGCGACTGTCATGGAGAAGTGCCAGGAAATCGTGAACGCTGGCAAACCGCTGCGAAGTGCAGAATTTACTGACGAAGAACGATCGGTTGTGCGAGCCATCGGTCTGATGACAGCGAAGCCAATTCTGTTCGTGGCCAACGTCGCAGAAGATGATCTGGAAGGCAAAAGCCCGCTTGTAGAACAAGTTCGCAAATATGCCGCCGAACACGGTGCATCTGTTGTCCCAGTGTGTGCGAAGCTGGAAGCAGAACTCGCGGAACTCGACGAAGCAGATCGTCAGGAGATGCTGGAATCTGTCGGACTAACCGAACCGGCACTCGGACCGCTGGCCAGAGCTGCCTACAAAACGTTGGGACTGC